>JBDUAU010000642.1:0-2193 GCA_040004485.1 Saprospiraceae bacterium | reverse complement strand
CATTCGTGGCACATTAGCTAAACACAAAGCGGCCCGGCAAATGTGCCACGAGAGCTCGGCAAATGTGCCACGAGAGCCTGCCCTGCACCCTGCACCCTGCCCCCTGCCTTTTTAGTTTTGGTTTATCTCATTCAACAACATCTCCGAAAACTCATCCACCCGCATCGCTCCCTGATCGCCTTCACTTTGTTTACGCAATGCGATTAGATTTTCAGCCATTTCTTTATCACCAGCTATCAGCATATAAGGTACCTTCTTCATCTCCGTATCCCGGATCTTTCTTCCGATCGTTTCATTCCGATCATCAATATATCCTGATAGACCAGCATCCTGAAGCGTAGCCAACACTTTCTTACAATATTCAATATGACCTTCACCTATCGGGAGCACTGCAAATTGATCAGGGGCAAGCCACAATGGTAATTTTCCAGTCGTGTGTTCGATAAGAATACTGATGAATCTTTCCATACTTCCAAAAGGGGCACGATGGATCATCACCGGACGATGTGGTTGATTGTCAGCACCAATATATTCTAACTGGAATCTTTCCGGAAGATTATAGTCTACCTGTATCGTACCCAGTTGCCATTGACGACCGATGGCATCACGGATCATGAAGTCAAGTTTTGGGCCATAGAATGCAGCCTCGCCTGGCACCTGTACAGCATCAAGACCGGCTTCTGCTACAGCATCAATGATGGCCTGTTCTGCTTTTGCAAAATTTTCAGGATCACCCAGGTATTTTTCCGGCTTACTCAGATCACGCAAGGATATCTGCGCAGTGAATTTTTCAAAACCAGCTTTTGCAATAACCAGTTTTGTCAATTCAAGCACATTCAGAAATTCTTCTCTCACTTGATCAGGTGTGCAAAAAATATGTGCATCATCCTGTGTAAATCCTCTCACACGCGACAATCCATGCAACTCACCACTTTGCTCATACCGATACACTGTACCGAATTCAGAAATTCTGATCGGTAGATCACGATACGAATGCGGCCTCACAGCATAGATCTCACAATGATGCGGACAATTCATCGGCTTCAACAGAAATTCTTCACCTTCTTTTGGTGTATGGATCGGTTGAAAACTATCTGCTCCATATTTTTCATAGTGTCCCGATGTCACATACAATTCTTTCTTTCCAATGTGCGGTGTCATCACTTCCTGATATCCTCTTTTCGCTTGCTCCTTCCGTAAAAAATTTTGCAAGCGATTTCTGACAATAGTTCCTTTCGGCAACCACAACACAAGACCTGCACCTACGCGCTCGGAAAATGCGAATAAATCTAATTCAGCACCGAGCTTTCGATGATCACGTTTTTTTGCTTCTTCGAGTAATACAAGATATTCAGTCAGTTCTTTTTGTTGAGGAAATGTGACGCCATAAATCCGCGTTAGTTGTTTTCTTTTCTCATCACCTCTCCAATAAGCACCTGCAATATTCGTAAGCTTGACAGCTTTTATTTTTTCTGTATTTGGTATATGCGGGCCACGACACAGATCTACAAAATTTCCCTGCTGATAAAATGTGATTTCACCATCAGTCAGATCCTGCAGAAGCTCTAGTTTATATTCATCATCTTTTTTTCTGAAATAATCTATAGCATCTGCCTTGCTGACATTGCTTCGTTTGTATTCATTTTTCTGACGCGCTAGTTCGAGCATCTTCTCTTCAATCTTTGGAAGCTCCGCAGGTGACAACGAACGATCACCGAGATCAATATCATAATAAAATCCGTTTTCGATCGCTGGGCCGATTCCAAATTTCACTCCCGGGTATAAACTCTCCAATGCTTCAGCCATAAGATGAGCAGAGCTATGCCAGAATGCGAACTTTCCTCCTGTATCATTCCATGTCAGTAGTTGCAGAGTCGAATCTGTGTTGATCGAACGGGATGCGTCCCATATTTCGCCATTGACTTTTGCAGCTAACACATTGCGTGCCAAACCTTCACTGATTGACCGGGCGATGTCCATGGATGTGGTTCCCGCCTCATACTCTCTGACCGAACCATCGGGTAGTGTGATTTTTATCATGGGGCAAAGATAAAAGGCAGAGAGCAGAGGGCATAGGGCAGAGAGCCTTTATTAATGACGAATAACGAGTGACGAATAACGAGTGATGAATAACGAGTGAGTTAAAAAGAAAATTGGGCACTACTGCTGCTACTGCCTCTTCTTAAGTTCGGA
>JBDUAU010000146.1:0-7298 GCA_040004485.1 Saprospiraceae bacterium | reverse complement strand
GATCAAAGACGATTTCTCCGTTTTTTTTGTCAAGGTTTCCTGTAGGTTCATCACCCATGATCAATATCGGGTCATTGATGAGTGCACGGGCAATGGCCACACGTTGTTTTTCTCCGCCGGACAACTGATTGGGTTTTTTAAGAGCCTGATTTTCTATACCGAATATTTTCAGCTTTTCCATCGCCCTGTGTTCTAATTCTTTCTCCGGATACTTCCCCAGTTTTAAACCCGGGATCATAACATTTCGCAGCACTGAAAATTCATTTAACAGGTAATGAAATTGAAATACAAAACCAATTTTTTCATTCCGGACCTTGGCTAATTCAAGTTCCGATTTCATACGCATCGTCTGGCCATCAATCAGGAGATCACCTTCATAGTCTGTATCCATCGTGGACAGGATGTATAGCAATGTTGATTTTCCACATCCTGATTTACCTATCACCGCTGTAAAATCTCCTGTGTTGACAGAGAATGTAATGTCTTTCAATACTTGCTGCGTTTGTTCAGTATGGAAATACTTATTGATGTGGATAGCCTCAAGAACTTTGGTGGACATCCTATTTACCTCTGATGATGATGACGGGATCTATTTTGCCTGCTTTTCTTGATGGGAACCAACCCGCCAGATAGGTTGTGATGATTCCAAATGCTGCACCGATGATATAAAATTTGAGACTATAATTCACAGGATATGTTTTCATATTTGGAAGCGCCGCTGTATCAAATGGAATCTGATCTATAAACGCTGAAGCCAGGTAACCAAAAAGTAATCCGAACAGTGCCCCCAATGTGCCAATACTCAATGCAATGATGATAAATATTCTTTTCACATCACTACCAGAAAACCCTGTGGCTTTGAGAATGGCTATCGAATCCATTTTCTCATAGATCATCATGTTGAGTATATTATAAATACCAAAACCTGCTACAATCAAAAGCGTAATCCCTACAGCATATGAAATAAGTGACCTGACAGAACTCCCGGTTTCAAATTGCGCATTGGCTGTCTGGATATCTTCCGCGTCTACAGAGAACTGATTTCTATATTCTTTTGCCATCGCAGGTGCCTGGCTCATGTCTTTGAGTTTGATTTGAAGATCTGTGATATAATTACTGGATGCACCCAATATTTTTTGTGCTGTAGAAAGAGAAGTATAACTCTGCACTTTATCAATATCTAACAGGCCTGATTGAAAATAGCCAACGACTTTCAATTGGTGTCGTTCACCAGTCACTGTAGTCACCTGTATGACATCACCGATATCCGCGAGCATTTTATCGGCTGCAGCTTTTCCCATGATTATACTATTGGGTATGTTTTTCAGATCCATAAAATTGCCTGTGGTCACATAATCACTGAAATAAAATAAATTATTTTCAGCTTCCGGATCTATTCCATTGATCACGCCAGTGACATCTATAGCACCCACTGTGTAAAAAACCTGTGCAGTTATTTTTGGTGCCAGTCCGAAAACTCTTTCATCTTTTGAAATGACCCGAATGATCGCATCCACATTATATATTTCAAGACGGCCTCCATTAGGCTTGACGGATCGAATAAAATTGTAGTGATCCCTGAATTCAGATGCCAGTTGAACAGGTTGATGCAATGAAGGCTTGATTTCATTATACAGTTTGATATGCGGCGTCCTGTTGAGGATCAATCCATCCAGCATATCATTCAATCCATTCATAAAACCAAGCAAAGCGATAAACATTGTGATGCTAAACATGACACCTACTGCGGCTACCATCGTCTGACGCCATCGGGCGAGTGAAAGAGCCAAAGCTATATCGTAGAGTAATTTGAACCTCTTCATTTGGGAAGGATTAGAATATCTTTTTCACTTATCCCTTCCAGAATTTCAGTTTTCGAATAATCCTTCAGTCCTGTTCTAATCGCCGTGGTGTCTCCGTTTTCTTTGATGACAAAGTGGTCATTGAGGATAAATTTCCGGGGCAGTGTGATTACATTATCTTTTACCTGTAAGATGATATTGGCTTCAAGTGTAAGATTAGGATACAAAGAAGGCGGTTGTTTGACAAATACTGCTTCGACCGTCACTGTTTTTGAACGTTCATTCATGATCGGATTAATTTTGGTGATCACAGCGTCAAATACTTCTCTTTTATAGCTATCCATGGTCACTTTTATCGGCAGTCCAGGACGGATGCTGGTGATATCGTATTCATCAACCTGAAGTTCAAGAATAAAATCTTTTGGATCACCGATCACGCCCAATGGTGTCTGTGTGTTGACCATTTCTCCCTGTTCTTTCAGGAGTGAATAAACTTTTCCACTAATTACACTTGTGATCGTAAAATCACCTTCATTTTTTACTGAGATCTGTAGGTTTTTATTCGCTTGTTTAGAAGAAACATCTAATCTCCGTTTTTGATCCTTATATCTTAGGAAAGCTGATTGATAGTTGGTGCGGGAATTCTGATAATTAAGTTCTGATTTTTCGAGATCTAGTTTCGAGCCGATATTCTGAGACCAGAGATTTTGCTGACGGGCCATCAGGAGAGAATCATTAAGCATTTTATTTTTCATCAGGTCAATATTGATGAGGAGTTCATCAAGTTTGGCCTGGTTAGATTTGGAATCTGTCAATTCTACAGCAAGTTGAGCATTTTCTCTATTTAGTTTTGAAGTTTCATTCAGAATCGTAAAAAGTGGAGCGCCTTTTTTGACGGTATCACCTTCTTCTACGTAGACTTTCTGTATCAATCCATTGACGGTAGCAAATACCTGGTATTGGTTTTTACTTTTCAGAATGCCAGAAGCATACACTGACTCTGTGATGCTTTCTCGCTTAGGAGAAGTGGTTTCAACTTTGGACTTGCAGGAAGAGAGGAGTAACAAGGAAAGGAGAAGGAGGAGATGTTGTCTCATGGCTCCCAATATAATGCAGGATAGGGGGGAATTGTTCTACATCATTTTCTTTTAAACTGCAATTCTCTAAAAATGGAGTTAAACGTCCCTTCCATGACTAATAAATCGCCATCGAAGTGGAAATCGTACGTATCATATGCAGTCCCTCCTTTAGGTGTTAAATTCACCTGGTCGCAATCTGTGTTGACGACATAGGAGCCGATGATCATGTTTTGCGCACCAATCAGATTATCCGTGTTCCATTCGTAGTCGCCCTGATCGCCAGTCAGTACTTTAAATGTGAGTTCTGAAGAGGTTATAGCCAGTGTGGCACCCAGAAATTGGATTGTGTCTTCTTTCCACGATTCGCATTGCCAGATACCTTCCAGTTTTGCACAGTTAGAAACTTCAGGATCCTTTTTACAGGCTATCAATAGTGTCACAAAAAGGGCCAGCCCAACGAAAATTCTTGTCTTCATTTTGTAGTTTTTTGATGGAAAATAAAAGTAAAGGGGCTGAGGCAACAAGGGGGGAGACTCCTAAAGTAAGAAAAATCTTCCTGAGTGTAGATTTAAAATTGGAAAAGCTTAAAAACCGGAAACAATAAAAGGAAATCCAGAATATCGATCCAGGAATTTGGAACAAGGAATGAAAATTGAAAATATGGAATAGTGAAAGAGATATTCACTTTCATGAATTAACTTTATAATTCTTAATTCCATGTTCTTTATTCTGAATTTATTTCCTTATTCGTTATTCACTTTTCTATCTGCTTCCAAAAATCAACTATTGTTTTACAAATCTTGATACACCTTGCAATTGTTGATGGTCATCCATGAATTGAATAAAATAAAGACCGGGTGTCAGATTATGTACGTCAAGTGATCGGGTATATCCACACGAGTTCATTTTTTCTCCCAGTGAATTGAAAATATGCACTGAGTGAAAATCTATAGTTGATGAAACAATCAGTTCATCAAAAGCCGGATTTGGATTGACAGTGAAAATTTGTTCAGTTTGCAAAGGTGGAATGGATGTAGTCGAAGAACATTGAATATCGGGTAATGGCGCATTGCAAAAGCCATACGAAGGCTGTGGATTTGAATAATTTAAAACATTCTGATTGTAAAAGCAGGTAAGGTCGTATGAATTGTCCGTCAGAAGCCAGTAGCTGGCATAAGTCAATCCAAGGCTGCTGCCCAAACCTTCCGTCCATGATTCTGCAAAAAAATCATTTTCATCACGCAGATTTATTCTCCTGTGGTATTCGCCACCGATCAAAACAGAATCCAGAGAAGTGACAATGTGCGGAACGAACTGAGTCAATCCATTTGTAAGGACCTGTGCATAGATGGTGTCCCTTTCGACTACTTCATTAAAATCATATACCATTCGTTCGATGGTATCGTTACACTGGTACTCACAAATAAAAAAAACCTGCTTGTTCGCTTCTCTCATGGCCCCCAGGAAATGGGTATAAGTGGAATCAAATTCAGTGCCTGGAGCATGATGAGTTTCGAGAAATAATTTCTTGTACACATGGCCATTGATCGTGGTATCGCCACCGTCTAGTTTAATCGCATATTCATCATGCCAGCCGCCGGGATAAAAGAACCAGCATCTTGCGACATTCCATTGTGCGCCGGATATGGGCATGGGATGATAAGATTGTGCTTTAAGGATATTGAGGGAGACCAGAAAAAGAAATGGAAGTAATGAATGTTTCATTGCTTTAATTTTTAATAGATGAAAGGATGCTGGTCTAATGTTGAACGAATGGCAGAGAGTGATGGCTGCACCGATCTATATTCGTAAGACAGTTTGAAGGCTGATAATAGTTGGGTTTGTTTGGACGTTTTTATCATCGTGGCACGACTAGTCGTGCCACGATATCTGAGGGTGCTGACAGTCAGGTGGTTATAAGGCTTTTTTGGTTCACAATTATGGTCATATTATTGGACTGATTTCATACACTTTATTTGACCCATAAACGCATTTCAAAGACTTACCCCTACCTTTACATTACATGATCGACCTGGAAGTATCAGAGAAGCAACCCCGCGCCCGCAAACCCGAATGGTTAAGGGTAAAGCTGCCTATCGGTGAAGAATATCGTAAAGTTCGTCACCTGGTAGACACTTATAATCTGCACACGATCTGTCAGAGCGGCAACTGTCCGAATATGGGTGAATGCTGGGGAGCAGGAACCGCCACATTCATGATCCTTGGAAATGTATGCACCCGATCATGTTCGTTTTGTGCAGTCAAAACAGGCCGGCCCAATGAGTATGATACGGATGAACCTCGTCGCGTCGCTGAAGCAATAGCATTGATGGGTGTCAAACATGCCGTCATCACTTCTGTCAATCGCGATGAACTCAAAGATCGCGGTGCAGAGATCTGGCATGAGACGATCATACGTATCAAAGAATTATCTCCGGATACTACTATCGAAACGTTGATCCCTGATGTGAAAGCAAATTGGGAAGCACTTGAGCGGATGATTTCTGCAGGACAGGAAGTCGTGTCACACAATATGGAAACTGTTCCCCGTCTTTATCGCCTCGTTCGTCCGCAAGCTCGATATGAAAGAAGTCTTGAGCAAATCCAACGGACGAAAGACTATGGCAAACGAACCAAATCAGGCATCATGGTTGGACTGGGTGAGACACAGGATGAAATGTTGCTGGCCATGGATGATCTTCGTGCATATGGTTGTGATGTGCTCACGATCGGTCAATATTTACAACCTACACCAATGCATCTTGCGGTCGCAGAATTTGTTCACCCGGATACTTTCGCCTGGTACAAAGAAGAAGGTAACAAGCGTGGTTTTGCTTTTGTAGAAAGTGGCCCTCTGGTGAGATCATCGTATCATGCGGAGAGACATTTGTGAGCAGAGGGCAGAGAGCAAAGGGCAGCTGACTAATATAGGGAGACATTGTGTGAGTGCAAAAAATAATGGTCGACTTCTAGCGCTTACTATTTTAAAACGAAGTTATTTTGAATATCCTTTATCTAAATTTATTGACTATAGTGGGGATTTCCTCTTGTATCAAGCATGAGAATTGCCCAAGATATGTTCAAATACCTGCTTTTATCACACCTGCTCAGTCAGCTTATCATTTAGGAGATACCATTTCAATTATTTCTAAATTTTATAAAGACGTAAAGGCTTTTAATTCAGAGTATACGGAGTTGATCGAAAGAATTGATGCTGGAAATTTTGTTTGGGACCCATCAACTTCTATTGAGAGAATAGATACAATCGGTCTTGCAAATATCACAACAATTGATAAATATTTTTCTCTCGTAGAAGATAGTAATTATAATTATCACATGTTTGTTGAATCTGATCAATTTAGCGCCATGGATGGACAGTATAATTATAAGAATGATACTTTCGATCTTAGAATAAGATTAATTCCAAAAAAAATCGGAACTTATTTTATTCTGCAAAAAAGCGGAGTAGGATTCTTTGGAAACCAAAAATTTCCACAAAAATGCCCTGGATTAAACGTAGAAGCATGGGTACAGATGAACCATGCTGAGAATAATAATATAGAACTCCTCTCCGAATCTCCTGATTCATTTTTTAACACATTGATATTGGGAAATCCTAAAGGGAATTTTTATGATGTTGGTGGCTATTGTTTTAAAGTCATACCTTAATACATCTTCTCAACCAGAGGTATTCGATGATGAGGTTGAAGCCTCAACGGCAGGGGTAAAACATATTTGCTTTTTCCCCATCAATCCCTTAGCTTTATTCGCTATTGTCCATTGAAAACAACCTTTTGAAATGCCAGCTGAAAATTTACATCAAACGCTAAAGGCGCGTTTTGGATTTGATCACTTCCGGGAGCACCAGGAAGAAATCATCCGTCATGTGTTGAACGGCGGCCATGGTCTTGTCATCATGCCTACAGGTGGTGGAAAGTCCATTTGCTATCAATTACCTGCATTACTCAGAGATGGTTTTGCATTAGTGATCTCTCCCCTTATTTCGCTGATGAATGATCAGGTCAGATCCCTGAGAGCAAATGGGATCATCGCAGGCGCATTGCACAGCGGCACAACAGGTGATGAAAGCAAAACGATCCATGAGAACATAAAAAACGGTACTCTTAAAATTCTTTTTATCTCTCCGGAACGTGCCCTCACACAAAAGTTTCTTGATTTTTTAAGAGATAAAACGATTTCCCTCATCGCGATCGATGAAGCCCACTGTGTATCCATCTGGGGAAATGATTTCAGGCCTGAATATGCGCAACTCACCACACTGATTGAAGTATTCAATGAAGTGCCGGTACTTGCTTTAACGGCCACTGCAGACAAGGCAACACAAGAAGACATACGCCAACAGCTGAAGCTTCGGGACCCTAAAACATTTCTGTCAAGTTTCGAACGACCTAATATT
>JBDUAU010000162.1:0-2200 GCA_040004485.1 Saprospiraceae bacterium | reverse complement strand
TAAAACAGTGCGTTTAAATTCAGGCAATTCATCAAGGAATAAAACACCATTGTGTGCAAGAGATATCTCGCCCGGATTGGGTGTGGATCCACCACCCACTAATGCAACATCACTTATCGTATGATGTGGTGATCGAAATGGTCTGTTTGTAATCAACGAGGATTCTTTCGATAATTTTCCCGCCACCGAATAAATCTTTGTTGTTTCCAGTGCTTCATTCAACATAAGTGGAGGAAGGATAGTGGGCAATCGTTTTGCAAGCATTGTTTTTCCGGATCCTGGCGGACCGATCAGAATCACATTATGCCCACCTGCTGCTGCGATTTCAAGAGCACGTTTGATATTCTGCTGTCCTTTTACATCACAAAAATCAATGGAGTATTTGTCCTGCGCTGTTGCAAATGCTTCTCTCGTATCATACTTGCATGGTGTGAGCATTTTTGTACCATTGAAGAAATCAAATACTTCTGTCAGGTTACTTACGCCATACACATTCAATTGATTGACGATGGCAGCTTCTTTGACATTTGCTTCAGGCACGATGAGTCCTTCAAATTTTTGTTTACGTGCCTGGATAGCGATAGGGAGGACGCCCTTCACCGGTCTGACCGAGCCATCGAGTGCGAGTTCGCCTACAAGCATATACTTTCCGATGTTGTGCCCGTCAATCATCCCCGTGCTTGCAGCAATTGCTGTTGCTATAGGCAAGTCATAGGATGCGCCTTCCTTCCGCACATCCGCAGGTGCAAGGTTTGCTACGATCTTGCATCTGGGTAAGCGATAGCCAATACTTTTGATGGCTGATTCCATTCGCTGCCATCCTTCGCGGATCGCATTATCTGGTAGCCCTACAAGAAAATACATGGGTTGGCCCTGAGGCACTTCTCCGCCGGAATTGACTTCGACTTCGATGGTCCGCGCATCCACGCCGTGGACTGCAGCAGCATTTGTTTTTGCTAGCATTGATTTGTTTTCTTTTTAACTGGTGATGAAGCCTGTCCAACTAGTGACTATCGGTCAGTCTTCTATTAATAATTGTTTATTCAACTTATGTCAGCATGTGGATTCATTTTATAACATTCAATTCATCCTCCTGCTCATTTTTCCTTTTGAACCCAATCTGTTTTCTTGCCGGTTTAGGCTTTTCAATTAATTGCTTAAGCGCTTTATAGACAAGATCGAATTGTCCATCATACTTCATCTCAAGGTTATTTATTTTTTTGGCCAAAGCTTCATTTGTTGAAAGCAATTTCCTGAGCTCTACAAAAGCCCTGACCACCAAAACACTTGTTTGAACGGCAAGATCAGTACTGAGAATAGAGGCAAGCATCACAGCTCCATGTTCTGTAAATGCATATGGATTCGTGTGTGAAAACTTTAAGACCTGGAGGTGGTCGCAATTTGCGACCACCCCGCTCTTTTCTTCAGTGGTGAGCTGAAACATAAAGTCTATAGGAAACCTTTTTAAATTTCTTTTGACCTGTTCGTTAAGTCTTTTTGTTTCGACACCGTATAGTTCTGCAAGATCGCGATCCAGCATTACCTTTTGGTCTCTTATGTTTAGAATTGAGTTCTGAATTCTTTCAAATGGCATTACCTGAGTTCTCATATAATTGCCCTTTTAATGGATATCATAATCAGGGATAAACTAAATCCGCCGGGATCGACTCCCGGTTCGATGGTCCGCGCATCCACGCCGTGGACTGCAGCAGCATTTGTTTTTGCTAGCATTGATTTGTTTTCTTTTTAACTGGTGATGCACTGAACCAACCCGTGTCATTCATGGTTCAGTGTAATTCAAACTGGTTACTATCTTGGGCGAACAGATATTTTTGTTTGCTCTAAAGTAAAAATAAGGGAAAAAGTAATCCGTCTGACCACTCATATATGATTTCTATAGAAGTAATAGACCGCGAGGGTCAATCTCATCAGGTAGAAGCCCCGACCGACATGGGCCTTAGCCTGATGGAAGTATGTAAAATCGCAGAACTTCCGGTTGAAGGCACCTGTGGTGGCATGGCCTTGTGCGCCAGCTGCCACGTATATGTGATCAGTGATCATCAGCTGAAGGAGAGATCAGACGCAGAGGAAGATATGCTGGATAAGGCATTTTTTGTGAATGAAAGTAGCAGGCTTGCCTGTCAGATCAGGATCACTGAGCAATTAGATGGGTTGAAAATTGAATTAGCACCAGTATAAA
>JBDUAU010000103.1:0-2203 GCA_040004485.1 Saprospiraceae bacterium | reverse complement strand
CGAATGCATCACCCAGGTATTCAATGATATCACCGGCTATCAGTGCTTCATAGCCTACATCATCAGCAGCAATATCACCTGCAGTAGCATGTATATAAACACCGAGTAATGATGCAAATTCAGGAGAATAACCCTGTGCAAGCAAGCCAAGTAATACACCGGTCAATACATCACCACTACCGGCAGTTGCCATTCCGGGGTTGCCTCGGGTATTGAAAAATGAAACGCCATTTGATTGACATACAATTGTGATGCCTCCTTTCAGAATGATATTTATTTTTCTCTTTTTAGATTCATGACATGCTGTCTTATACCTGGCAAAATGATCTTCCTGCTCACCAAATAATCTGTCGAATTCACCCGGATGCGGTGATATGATCGTACCCTCAGGTAACTTATCAAATAAATCCTGCCTCATAGCCAGAATGTTCAATGCATCTGCATCCCATACCATCGGTACCGGACGCGTACTATTTAAAAGTTGATCAATTGCTTCTATTGTTTCTTTGTGTGTTCCTATTCCCGGACCTATTCCTATCGCCGCTATTCGTTCAGGTATGTCAACTCCCGTGAAATATTCATCGTGCTTATCCAGAATCACCATAACCTCAGGAATAGCCGGTTGGATAATGGCATACAATGATTTAGGAACATGTGCAGTCAATAAACCAATACCAGATCTCATCGCTGCTCCCGCAGACAAAATGGATGCTCCTGCTTTTCCTAAACTTCCGGCTATAAGCAATCCATGTCCATAATCACCTTTATGACTAAATCGACTACGCTCCGTAAGGAATGGTATCAGGTAATAATAGTCCAGTTCAAAACATCGTATATCATTTTCAAGAAGAAAAGTATCAGATAAACCTATATCGCATACCACTACTTCACCAAAATAAGGCTCACTCTCCGGCATCATAAACGATAATCGCTGACATTGAAAAGTCAATACCAGATCAGCATATACCACTTCGCCATCTGGAGACTTATCCACATACATGCCCGAAGGCATATCAATTGAAATCGTCAGATTGGTTTGCTCATTCATCCACAAAGCGATCTCCTTCCACAATCCATCAAGAGGGCGAGTCAGCCCTGTACCAAATATGGCATCAACGATAGTACCTGACGAACTCACTTCAATCTCCTCAGGATTCCAGGTATCATGGATATCCAGATACTCCTTGTCCATTCCAAGAAGTCGCTCATAGTTGGCTTTCCATTCCGAACTATGATTTCCTTCAAGATTTACATATACATCTACCAGGTATTCAAGTTCTACCAGTAACCTGGCAATGGCAAGGCCGTCAGCTCCATTATTACCATTTCCACAAATGATCAGCACCTCCTGATCCTCATCTCCCAGTAGAATATCAAGCTTTTCAACGACAGAAACCGCCGCCTGCTCTATCAGATCCAAAGAACTACGACCTTTTGCTATGGTGTAAGCATCCCAGGCCTTTATTTGGGACTCATTGAGTATAATCATGATGGTATGGATTGAGCTTCAGGTAAGATTACGGCTTATTAATTATTCTTAAGAGAAGAAGCAATTAAACAAATTGTTGTTGAACCTCATTAAATTTAATGAATTCCGGGCAATAAAATATTCTCCTAAACATGAGGATTAACCCAAAAAAGATTATCTTTCGATACATTTCATCCCTCTTAGAAGTCGCAGAATTGACAACCTGCACCGAAATTCCAACACCCTCTTTTGCTGACTTAGGCAACTAATGAGTACAGTTTTTGCTGTGTACATTATAGGTAATAGATTTATTTCGCTACATTGCCATAAAATATGAATAATCAATGATTTAGATATATATTTTTCGTTTATATCAAACCTGAGTATCTTGACATGAGAATGAACATATCTATCGCGGGAGCAATAATTTGCTTTCTGTCCGTCCATATTATATCCGCACAGGACATTCATTTGTCCCAATACCACTTTGACCGCCTCATGGTCAATCCGGCCTTAACCGGTATTTTCAATGGGGACAAGCAGGTCTCACTCATCCACAAACAGCAGTAGTTCTCTGTCCCAGTCGACTACCTGACATTTTCAGGCAGCTACGATATGAAGTTCCGGAAATCACAAAATCCAAAAGGCTTTTTTTCTGCCGGAGCCCTCTTCAACTATGATAAAGCAGGCGATGGAGATCTTGCTCTGCTTAACTTAAATGTAATGGGTTCTTAT
>JBDUAU010000468.1:0-7333 GCA_040004485.1 Saprospiraceae bacterium | reverse complement strand
AAGGAGACATAGATCGAAAACGCCGGGTTTGTAAGCCGCGAGTGCTGCTTCGCCATCCTGAACAAGATCCACCGCAAAGCCTTCTCCTTCCAAAAGAGTTGAGATTAAATAGCCCATGCTGGTATCATCTTCGACGACCAGGATCCTGGTTTCTTTTAGCATAGACGATCAGCTCATATTTGGTAAGTAAATCGTAAAGCAACTACCTTTATTGACCTCACTGTCTAGGTGTATGAAACCTTTGTGCAATTCGATGATTTTCTTTACATAAGTCAGGCCCAGGCCAAATCCTTTTTCAGCGTGGAGGTTTCCGGTTTGTCCACGACGGAATTTTTCAAATATATGCTCGTGTTGGGCAGAAGGAATGCCGATGCCATTATCTTCAACCGAAATCATGATCCCTTCCTTCTGTTCTTTTGTAGATATAGATATTTGCGGTCGTTCTCCTGCATATTTCAACGCATTTTCCATCAGGTTTCGAAACACATTTGTAAGATGTTGTTTGTCACCGAATATTTCCAGGTCTTCTGGTATGGATTCAATGTTCACTGTCGCATTTCGTTCGTCGATCTGTATTTCAAGATCATGCCGCACCGACGTGAGAAGTGATTTTAAATGTATCTGTTCGCGGTTCAGATCATATTTGCGATTATCAAGTTTGGCGAGATGAAGTACGCGTTCAACCTGTTCAATTAATTTTGAATTCTCTCTTGAAATGATATCCAGCATTTTTTCACTTTTCGGACTGGTGATGTCTTTAGAAAGGAAATTGGTTGCGAGACTGATGTTAGTCAAAGGCGTCCGGAATTCATGAGCCATGTTGTTGTAGATATCAACATTGGTTTGGAGCATTTTTTTTTGCTTTAATAGCCACCAGTTGGCGAGTAACAATACGATCGCCGTAAAAAGTAAAATCATTACACTGGATGCAATCATAAATTTTAAGTTCCCCATCAAAAATTTTTCTTTATCTGGGAAATCCAATTTGATGGAGGCTTCTTTTTGATTGGATTGTGTTGGGATATTGACGACGCAGCAAGTTTGACTTTTAGTGCTTACGGGATCACCATTAGATTGCGTCAAACGGTAGTTCAGATCAATATTGTAAAAATCAAGTGTCTTTCGAAGGTCTGTCTGAAAGTCCTCATTGTGTACAAGCGACGATTGGGGTGAAGTTAAATTGTCTAAATTATCAGTTCCTGGAATGAGTGAGGCGATCTTGTCGCATGACATCACATTGCATATAGATCCACCTCCATACTCCTCAAGGGTGGAGCAAAGTGCCATGCTGGCCCGTTGCATAAAGATTTCATCTGACAGTTTTCTGGAGTGATCTATCCATTTATACTGGAAAATAACAAGGCCGATCATCGCCAGTGTTGAGGCGGAGAGCAGGATGGCCACATGATTTATCTTCCATTTCATCCTGCAAATTTACTGTACCCTTTGGCATGGAGGGGTTTATAACAAGTTTTTAACAAGTGGGTAACAGGTAGATGACAGATTCTGGAAGCTTCCAGGGATAGTTTTGTCAGGTCAAAATTATTTTTCAACAATTAAATCTGAATGAAAATGAAAACTGTTTTAATGATTATGTTACTCATCGGAGGATTTGCAATTCAACAGGCTGATGCCCAAAATTGTGGTTTACTCTGTCCTCCCGGATGTTGTCTTTCATCATGCTCAAAATCTGCTAAGGGTTCTGCAGCAGATGTAAAAAATGCTCAACCGATTGAGGCGAGCTTTGCGTCTTTTTTAGTTGCCGCCAAAGAAACTTTAAGCGAAAACGGAATGGCAAACGAAATGAAATCATGTCAACCGTTATGTCAACCAGCATGTCAGCAGACTTGTCAGGCTAAAGCCGTCCCAACTTCTTTGTGTCAGACCTCAACTGGTGTAGGTATGTTCCCGGCTATGGAGACACCCAAAAGAGTGAAGGAAAAAAGTTAATTCTTCATACTTCCAATTGAAACATAATTGAGCCCGGGTAAATTAATGGACGGGCTCAATTATTTTATCTCCTTTTTTGCTAAAGGATGAGTGTGAGTAATAGACTAATCACGACTTGGTCTCATGTCTCAAGTCTCATTTCTAACGCATCACGCATCACGACTCATTCCTCATGAAAATGATAGTGTCGGCTTGCTATACCATATCTTAAGTTGCATTACTTTTGAAAAGTGGAAAGCAAAAGCAAAATTATCGTTTATCGGATGGCCCTCATCATGGGCATCTTCTTACCTCTCGCCGAAACCGTCCGTCGATTTCACCAATTAGCAGACATCACCCAATTTTTTCATTGGTTTGATGATTATATGCTTGGTGGTGTTCTGATATGGTCAGCACTATATCTGAAAAGGGAAAAACCAAATGCATTCTTATATATGATTGCGGCTTTTGGAATTGGAACCGGTGCTTTATTTCTGAGTTTCCTTGGCCAGGTCGATTATATCATATCTGGTGAGACAGATCCTGGCGGAGTTTTCTCTGTATGGTTCGTTTTAATAGCAAAAGCAATAATTTTAGGATATATGATTTTTGGCATGACCAAAAGTATAGAGGAATCAAATTGAAATCCGAACATAATAAGTTGATTAAAAAAAATATACCCATTTTCCCCATCCCACATCTCAAGTTCTCACGACTCACAACTCACTTCTCACGAAAAGGACGGGGTCAGTAAATTCACTACTCACAATTCACTACTCACAAAAATGCAACAACGAATCTCTTTCATCACGCTCGGTGTAAAAGACATCGTCCTGATGACCAATTTTTACAAAGAAAAATTTGGATGGCAGCCCATGAAAGAAATGGATGACATTGTATTTTTTAAAATGAACGGATTTGTCTTCGCCTTCTATCCTGCTGACGAACTTGCGAAAGACGCTCAAATAATAAATACGGGACAAGGCTGGAAGCAAATGACTCTGGCGATCAATTTTAATTCTTCGGATGAAGTTGATAAGGAAGTAAATCGATTACGACAAGCAGGTGTAAAAATTATTAAAGAACCGCAAACTGTTTTTTGGGGCGGATACAGCGCTTACATAGAAGATCCGGAATCAAATCTCTGGGAATTCGCATACAATCCCTTTCTTGAAATGGACAAAGATGGAAATATTATTTCTCATCAGTAACCAGATAGCATTTTGCAAATGATTTTCATTTGCTTCATTTAAAATTTATTTCTGTTGTGTATTATTTAGGAACCTTTAGGCATATCTCTTCTTTTGCTTTTCTGCCCTTTCCGCCTTTTCTGCCCTTTCCGCCCTTTCCGCCCTTCCTCCTTTCTTACATCTTCAGGAAGTCTCCATCAATGATCAAAAGCTTCGTCCCATGTTCAGTATTAGATCGATGCGTACTCATTTTATCAGACACAATATAGGTCATGCCCTTCGACAATTGGTATTTTTCTCCCGTCTCCATTTCACTTTCAAAACCTCCTTCCAGACAGTGAACAATATGTCCTTTCTTACACCAGTGATCCGATAGATAGCCTGACGAATATTCAACAATGCGAACTCTCAGTCCCGGATATTCAACGCTATGTTGTATTGAGTTGCCGGTTTTGCCGGTTTTTTTAATTGATTCCAACTGTGACCAGTCAATTAATGTAAAAGGAATTTCCATTTAGTAAAATTAATAATGTTGAGCGAAGCCGAAACATTATTTTGGTGAAACCTCATCGGTCGTTGTGCTTCGACCTGCTTGGCTTATCCTTATGCGACAGCTCAGCATCCGCGGTAGTCGAAACGAACCGATGAATCATCATTGTGCGAATATTAATAAAAGTCCCCTTTAGGGGATTTAGGGGCAATACGTCTACTGAAAACTCGAAATAATATTATAAACCGACGTCACAATAATAATCAAACCCACAAGAAACATCAATACTCTTGGCTTAATAAATCTTACAAAATAAGCACCAAGTGGTGCAGCAATCACACCTCCAAGTATCAACCCTAATATCGTCTTCCATCCCGCCATTCCAACAAAAAACAAGAAAACACCTGTGCTGGCAAACGTTACAAAAAATTCAGCTGTATTGACTGTGCCAATTGTTATCTGAGGAGTTTTTCCACGATGTATGATGTTTGACGTCACTATCGGTCCCCAACCACCACCACCGATGGCATCTAGTAATCCCCCGAAAAACCCAAGTGGAGAAACATTTTTTATTTCATCTCTAAATAGAGGCTCGCGAATACTTTTTATTAAAATAACAACACCGAGAATAAGCAGATAACCGGCAATAAATGGCTTGATCACTTTGCCATCAAATACATTGGACAGCAGAAATGCACCAACAATCGATCCGATCACACCCGGTATCGCCAATCGGAGAAAAAGTTTTTTGTCAACATTCTTCAGCGCAAGATGAGACAGACCTGATACTCCTGTAGTAAATACTTCTGATGTATGAACACTCGCAGATGCCACCACAGGTGGAATGCCAAGATGTAAAAGAAATGTTGTACAACTCACGCCATAAGCCATCCCTAATGTACCATCTATGATCTGAGCCACAAAACCTGCAAGCACAAACAAAAAGAATTCTGTATCAAATACAAATCTCAGATTCTCACCAGATTTAAAGAATTGCCATATCAGCCAGCCCACAATAAGGACTTTTAAAGCCAGTATGACAAATGTGATATGCCTGAATCGAAGTCCTTCCATAATAGATATTTGACCACGGACAATAGACCATGGACCATTGTTTAGTTTTATGGTTTTACTTAATGTTTATTGATTTATTTCTCCGCATATAGCCTATTGCTAATTTTTTATCAATTATTTCTATTCGTTATTCGTTATTCGTTATTCGTTATTCGTTACTTGTTACTTGTTACTTGTTATTCGTTGCTTTGTATTCGTCCATGATCTATCGTCCATGGTCTATTGTCCACCTATTACCACAAATTTCATCAAACCGATAATCAAACTTACGCCTATCCACACTATCATATTGATCTTTAAATACCTGAGCGCAATAAAAGATACTATCGTCCATGCTAATGGAATCCATAATACAACAGACTGTGATGGTATGATAACCGCTTTTCCAAAATATATTCCAAGATTGAGTATCACGCCTGTCACTGCGGCAGTTGCAAAGCCAAACAAAGTTTTCAGATAAGTGTTTGATTGTGTTCTTTCGATAATAGGGGCACCGACGAAAGTAAACAGAAACGATGGAAGAAATGTATAATACGTGGTGAGTCCCAATCCAAGCGCAGCCATACCAATATTTCCTGTAAATGAAGTGTAACCTGCCATGAAACCCACAAAGGCTAACACCATGATCAGCGGGCCGGGTGTTGTCTCTCCAAGAGCCAGGCCATCAATCATTTGCAATTTGGTGAGCCATCCATAAGTCTCTACACTAACCTGTGCAACGTAAGGCAATACAGCATAAGCACCACCGAAAGTCACAAACGCTGCTTTCGTAAAAAACAAAGAAAGTTGTTTCCAAAAATTAAAATCAACAATGTCTGTCCAATAGATGATCATTAATGGTGCAACCCAGAGTAATAGACCAACAATAATCTGAAATACCAGCCTTTTTATTGAAAATTCTTTTAAGTCTAATTCAGAACTTTGATTGACCACATAACCGGCTTCATTATTTTTTTGGACCTCTTCATCTTTTAGATGCGTCTCAAATGCCTCCGGAAAGAACCGAATACTGATGGCTCCAATAATAATGGCCCCAAATACAATCAATGGAAAAGGCACATTCAGAAAATAAATACAACAAAATGCAAGTGCTGCGAGAATGTAATGCATCGGGGTGATCAATGATTTTGTCGCCATTTTTACAAGGGCCAGGATGACAATCGCAATGATTGCGGGTTTTAGAAAATCAAGTATCGAATTGAGCAAAGGTGTCTCTCCAAAAGTCACATAAACAAAACTTAATCCCAGTAGAATAAAAATCGATGGAAGGATAAATAAAATACCTGCGGCAAGCCCTCCTTTCGCACCGTGCAGTAACCATCCACTATAAGTTGCTAACTGTTGGGCTTCAGGACCAGGTAATATCATGCAATAGTTAAGGGCATGCAGGAATTTACTTTCACTTATCCATTTTTTCTTTTCAACAAGATATTCGTGCATGATTGCAATCTGGCCGGCAGGGCCACCAAAACTGATAAATCCAAGTTTTAACCAAAATAAAAGCGCTTCACGGAAAGACGGATGTTGTGGAGCAGCTTTTTTCATAAGGAATGATATTTTGGTAAAATAGGAATTGACCGGTTATCCATCCGGCTATATCATGATATCCTCAAGTTTTAAGACTGCAGTATCAGGCAATATAATACCAATGAATTTAGCTCAGCGATTTTGACAGCGGATATACGCTTATCTTTCTAAGTTGACTCTCGACAAATCCATGTCGTTTTAATTCCAATAAAATAGCCTCCAAAAATATTTTAGGAATTTGTGCACCATCTGCAATCTCCTCCGTTTTCACCTACACACCTTTCTCTGCCATATAGGTCAGTGCGGTAATGGCATATTTCCCTTTCTGTGTCAGCATTTCCTCTAAACTCAAAATCTTCACGCCTCAGGCGTTATGGTACTTGTGGTGCTCACAAATTCGTTATTCGTTATTCGTTATTCGTTATTCGTTATTCGTCACTCGTTACTCGTTACTCGTCACTCGTTACTCGTTATTCGTTATTCGTCACTTGTTATTCGTCACTTTATTCGCTGCCCATTCGCATCAGTACTCAACACATCACTCATGTAATCAAAGAAAGGTCGCATGGCTTCATAGGTCAACAACACTTCTTTGGCGAATGTAGGACTGGTCACTTCTTTGTCCGAAAATTTTCTGGAGATGACATATTGTTTTTTGCGGATCAAATCAATCGCAGGATGTTCCCTATCATAACCCGATGGCGCAGTTTTCAATTCATCTCCATTTATTTGTCCGAAATATTCAACGAATTTTTTTTGCGCTGTGATTTTCCGGATCGTTTTGTCATCATGCGAAAATTCATCCCGTATTCGTTTCAGATCAGCAGGCTCCGGTGCCCAGAAGCCACCACCAACAAAAGATTGCCCTGGTTCAAGATGAAGATAATATCCTCCTCGCCTTGCTTTTGTTGCTCTTGTAAAATGTGTCCCAAGATTATTTTTATAAGGCGCCTTATCTTTTGAAAAACGCACATCCCTGTAGATCCGGAAAACACGTCCATCTTCAATCACATCCTTTTTATTAAGTCCCTTGACCACCTCATCTTTAAATTTTTTCACATTGTCAAGTGCAGCTTCATATTGATCCTTATGCTTCAAAAACCAATCGCGGTCGTTGTTCTTT
>JBDUAU010000687.1:0-7341 GCA_040004485.1 Saprospiraceae bacterium | reverse complement strand
TCCAAGCCTATTCAGCCAGCTTGTTGATTCATCTCCATTAATGAGAGGCACCATAAAATCAACGCTTGTGCCGTTTTGATGAGTCCAATGGATCAGCATACGGCCACCGTGTTTGCCGGTGCATTCCATGAGCCTGAATTTTTTTCCGGGACATGTTGTTTCGCATGTTTTATATGCATCTATGAGGGTAGCATAAACTGATGAATTGACGTAGCCGTTGTTGAGGATGTAATAACTGAAAGGACTGAAGTAGCGGAAGTTTACACCTTTGTATGGCATTAGCCAACCATTCTTCAGTTTGCCGTTACGAACACTGCCTATTGATTCACTCACGCCCTGATTGACATGAAATATTTCAGGTAGAGACATAAAGCCCATGAGTAGGACAAATGCAGATAGGAAGATCCAACGCTTTTTGAACTTCATAGTAATTATTAACGAATTGGGAATTGAATTCTTGCCTGAATGCTTTCCTCCCAGGCTAAGGGAACGCGGATTATCATGAAAGGTTATGATTATCCCGATGCATCTGATGATTCACAATTGTGATTGATGTTTCATAATCCCAGTCCAAACTGTGATATATTTAAAAAATCTGAATCGCATGATCAAAATCATGTATATCACAAAAATCAAATTAATCAAGGTTAAGACAGGAGGAAGAGTGTGTACTTCGAGTTGCCTATATTATTTAAGATGTTTTCCACCCGTCCACCCATGAGTAGATAAATGTTGCACACCAGAATCTATAGCACCTTGTTCGATTGTAGTGCCCATAGAATCATTCCAGCGATTGAGAAAACCAAATAGTGCAACGACACCGGTGATTTCCACAATTTCGCCATCATCCCAATATTGCCGGAGATTATCACCTATGCTATCATCAACAGCATTTGGAACTGATGAAGCGGCAACAGAAAAATCTAAGGCTGCTCTTTCGGCCTTCGAAAAAGAGGGATAAGTTTTATAATCCCAAATATGAAGCAATTGATCTTCCGATGCGCCATACCGTTCTGCTGCCCTGATTCCATGTGCTTGACAATATTGACATCCTGTTGTGTAGCTTGAGATGTATGCAATCAATCTTTTTAATGCACTAGTGACACGGCCATGATTTTCCATCACAGCTTTATTAAGATTTATAAATGCTTCAGCAAGATGAGGCCTGATCTGCATTGTACGCACGCTATTGGGACAGAAACCTAATGTTTCATTATAAAATTTTACGAGTTCTGAAATCGATGGATCAGTTTCTGGGATGGGATTGACTAAGGGCATATTTGACATTACTTTTTATTTACCGCTAATTTCAGTCGTTTCTTTTCGACTGCTTCGACATGCATGACCACTTCCTCGTGCTATGGTTCGGCATGCTTTTGCGCAACCTTGTGCTACAGCTCACCAACCTCAGCTCAGCAACCGTACCGCTCAACGACCGACTAACACATTCCAAAAAATAAATTTCGGTTACTTCGACCTGCTCAACTCAATCCATGTGCTACAGCTCAGTAACCGTCCGATCAATCAAAAAGAAATAAAAGAACTTACAGTAGATTTCTCTGTTGAGCGTAGCCGAAACATCTTTCAGAAAAGCCCTATCGGTCGTTGAGCGGTAGTCGAAACGAAACGATAAATCATTGTTGAGCATAAGCGAAACAAATGCAACTGATGCACTAAGCGCTAACCGAATTGTCCAGCATTAGATTTTAAATCATCCCTTTCATTTTGCCGCAAATTCCGCTGATTAACGCAAATTAAAATTCAAAATTTATTCAATTTCTAATTTCTAATTTCTAATTTCTAATTGCTAATTGCTCTCTGCTCTCTGCTCTCTGCTCTCTGCTCTCTGCTCTCTGCTTTTTACAGCGTTCCTCTCAACTCCTGTTCCCTCTCAATAGCCTCAAACAAAGCTTTGAAATTTCCTTTGCCAAATGAACGTGCGCCTTTGCGCTGTATGATTTCAAAAAACATAGTGGGTCTTGATTGTACCGGGCGAGTAAATATCTGAAGCAGATACCCTTCAGGATCACGGTCTATGAGAATACCTAAATCACGCAACGGGGCTAGGTCTTCGTCTATATGACCTACACGATCAAGAACTGTTTCGTAATAAGTAGCAGGAACTCTGAGAAATTCTACACCTCTGTCACGGAGTGTAGTGACAGTCTCGATGATATTGTCAGTAGCAACAGCAAGATGTTGCACACCTGCACTTTCATAGAAATCAAGATATTCTTCGATCTGTGATTTCTTTTTTCCGGCAGCAGGTTCATTGATCGGGAATTTTATTCTGCCATTACCACTACTCATTACTTTACTCATCAAAGCTGTGTATTCTGTAGAAATATCTTTGTCATCAAACGTAATGATATTTGTAAATCCCATCACCTCTTCATAGAAATTCACCCAATAATTCATTTTCCCCAATTCCACATTCCCCACCATATGATCTACAAATTTCAAACCTGTTGATTCGGGATTGTAATTTGTTTTCCACTCTCCATATCCGGGAAGAAATGGGCCATTATAATCTTTACGCTCAACAAACATGTGAATCACTTCACCGTAAGTATGAATACCTGCTCTAACTACACGTCCATACTGATCTTCTTCGACCGTCGGAGACATATAAGATTTGGCACCACGGGTTGTGGTTTGTTCCCATGCATCAGCTGCATTGTCAACCCAAAGGGCGATTACTTTCACGCCATCACCATGTTTATCAATGTGACGACCTATGGGCGTATCGCTGTGTAGCGGAGAAGTCAGGACAAGCCTGATTTTATCCTGGATGACTACGTATGATTCGATATCTTTTTCGCCTGTTTCAAGCCCTTTATAGGCCCAGGATTGAAAGCCAAACGCGGTTTTGTAATAATGGGCTGCCTGTTTCGAATTGCTTACATACAATTCAACATAATCCGTGCCATTGAGTGGAAGAAAGTCTTCTATTACTTCTGTTGGAAGTGCTTCTTTATGCGTTAAAACTGACATAGTTTAAGTTTCTTTGAATATGTGATGCAAATATACGGTTCATTGGGCAGCAAGACCAGGCCAAGTTTCATTGACGATTCTGTTATAAACTTCACCAAAACCGATTCTTTTCTCGCTGTTTTCAGCCCATCCCCTGATCGTAACACGGTCTCCGTCTTCAATAAATGAACGCAGCTTTCCATCCGAAAGTGTGATTGGGTCTTTACCTCCCCAGCAAATTTCAAGCATAGAGCCAAATGAGCCCTGATCATGACCGCTGATCGTTCCTGATGCCATCAGATCACCTACACAAACATTGCATCCGTTAGAAGTATGATGTGCAAGTTGCTGGCACATATTCCAATACATGTATTTGAAATTGGACTTTGTCACAATAGATTCTTCATGCCCAGCCGGTGTAATCGCAACTTCTAATGAAACATCATAATTTCTTTTTCCTTCAAACTGAAGATAGGGGAGAACCTGAGGTTCCTGCACAACGCCTGATACTCTGAAGTCATTCAGCGCTTCAAGTGTCACAATCCATGGTGACATTGATGATGCAAAATTCTTTGCTAAAAAAGGACCTAATGGTACATACTCCCAGGCCTGAATATCACGAGCGGACCAATCATTGAAAAGTACAAGTCCAAAAATATATTCTTCTGCTACTGCAGTTGTAATACTTGAACCTAGGTAAGAATCTTTACCAATGATGAATCCTATTTCCAGTTCGAAATCAAGTCGTTGGGTAGGTATGAAAACGGGTGATTCAGCATCCTTCGGCTTTACCTGTCCTCTTGGGCGATGAATAGGTGTGCCGCTCACAATTATTGAAGACGCTCTACCATGATATCCAACCGGCAGATGACGCCAATTGGGAAGAAGTGCATTTTCAGGATCGCGAAACATTTTACCCACATTAGTTGCATGCTCGATGCTGGAATAGAAATCTGTATAGTCGCCGACATGAACCGGAAGATGCATCACGACTTCATCAAGGGGTATAAATAATTGAGGCATTTGTTTTAAGGGTGAATGATCATCAGACAAAGCCATTTGAAGTCTTTGCCTTACTTCATTCGTCACAGATTTCCCAAGGCGAATAAAATCATTCAGAACAGGTTTGTCAAAAACACCTTCATCACTTACAATGTCTTTGAAAAAACCTGATGACGCCAGTGCACGAAGATTAAGCACATGATCTCCGATGCGTGTACATGCAAAATGCCCGCCACCAGCAATAGTTCCAATGCCGAATGGAATATTGTGGATAGAGAAATCAGAATTTGAAGGAATAGGAAACCAGGTGTTCAAAATTTTAGTTGGTTGCTGAGCTGTAGCCCAAGGTTAAGTATAGCAGGTCGAAGCATTAGATTTTAGATTTTAGATTTTGCATATTGGATTTGATGTGTCGTTCACTTTCGACACATTCTACTATCGCTCAGTGCGGCGCTCCGCTCAGTGACCGACAAAGCATTCAAAAATATATTTAGATACTTCGACCTGCTTGATCACTTCCTATTGCTACAGCTCAGTAACCGCTTCGCTCAATCATCTCACATCTCACATCTCACGTCTCGCATCTCGCATCTCACATCACTCCAGCCACGATTGAAAATATTTTCCGTCATCAATGGCCAACGCATGTTCTGTAATCATTAGTGGAGCGAAAGTATCAATCATCACCGCAAGTTCTTCTGTGGCTTTGACACCAATACTACGTTCATATGCACCTGGAGCAGGTCCATGTGGAATTCCGGCTGGGTGCAGCGTGATATAACCTTGCTGGATATTATTTCTGCTCATAAAGTCACCATCGACGTAATAGATCATTTCATCTGAATCTATATTGCTGTGATTGTAAGGCGCGGGAATAGCTTTCGGATGATAGTCAAACAAACGAGGAACAAAAGAACACACTACAAATGCTTTTGTTTCAAATGTCTGATGAACCGGAGGCGGCTGATGAACCCGACCGGTAATGGGTTCAAAATTATGGATAGAAAAGCCGTAAGGAAAATTATAACCATCCCAACCAACAACATCAAATGGATGTGTGGCATAAACAAGTTCGTGCATGAATCCCTGCTTTTTGATTTTGATTAGAAAATCACCCTTTTCATCATTTGTCACCAGACCTGATGGCATTTTATAATCGCGTTCGCAAAAAGGAGAGTGTTCCAATAGCTGACCAAACCAATTCCGATATCTTTTTGGTGTGTAGATAGGATGGAAAGATTCTGCATATAGAATTTTATTTTCAGTCGTATCAAAATCCATTTGATAGATCATCCCTCTTGGAATCACCAGGTAATCGCCATATTCGAAGGGAATATTTCCAAGGAATGTACGAAGTGTGCCTGAGCCCCTGTGTATAAAAATTAATTCATCGCAATCTGCATTTTTATAAAAATAATTACTCAACGATGTGGTAGGAGCAGCGAGACCAATATGGATGTCTTTGTTGACCAATAAGGGATGGCGTGATTCGACGATATCTCCACCTGCAGGCACTTCAAAACCTTTTAAGATGCGGGCTGTAAGGTTTCGTTCGACAGCGATGGTTGGTGTTACGTCTTTTGGTGCGCCGATGCTTCTGACCTGAGTGGGTCTGTGAATATGATACAGCAATGAGGCCATTCCATCAAATCCCACTGTCCCGAAAAGTTGTTCATAATAAATTCCGCCCCCGGGCTTCTCAAAGATGGTATGACGCTTAGGAGGAATTGACCCTAATTTATGGTATATAGGCATGCTTTTTTTCTCAAAATTACAAGTTTTGTGTCGAAAGGTGAAAGAGCGGGAAGTGGCAGGATATTATCTTTATAAAGTGAGACCCTTCCAAATTCAAATTATAGCAAACTTATTGCTGGTCATATGTAGGTTTTCATTGAATGCTCAATGGGTAGATCATTTTGAAAACCCATGTGGATTAAATGAATGGTCGGACCTTCAGCAAACAGAGGGATGGAATATACAATGCATGGAATTGCATGATATCAGTGTGACACATCCCGGAGAATTGACCATGATGCCTTACACTGTGACATGGTATGAGGATAGGAGGGGGCCATTGTTTTATAAATTAGTACAGGGCAGTTTTGTTTTAACATCTACTGTACAGGTAAGCAACAGACTTGAGAATGCCATTCCAGGCTCTGCGTTTAGTCTGGGTGGTTTGATGATCAGGAATCCAAAGACATTAACAAATGGAGCTGCTGGCTGGCAACCTGGTCATGAAAATTATGTATTTCTCTCCATGGGAAGAGGCTCAACGGGTCATCCGTCCTGCCCAGGATGTCCTGCTCCGCATTTTGAAGTTAAATCAACCACCAATAGTGTTTCTGATCTGAACTTAACTTCTATTAATTCTACCACAGCTGATATCAGGCTTATCCGACTGGGTGCTGCAATATTTGTTTTGTATCGTTTTCCAAATCAGGATTGGATCGTTCACAGGCGATATACGCGACCTGATCTCAGTGATACTTTACAGGCAGGCATGGTGACATATACAGATTGGGATAAAGCGTCAACTTATGAGACTTCGTTTCACAACAGTCATGTGATGAATGCAGGTTTGAATCCTGATCCAAGCAGTAATCCATCTTTGCCATTTGCGCCAAATATTACTTCCCGCTATAGTTTTTTGGAGATGCTACCTACATCTCTTCCTCCGGCCTGGAACGGATTGAATTTAATGGATGTGAATCAGGTGACCAATGCGATGATCCTCAGTCAGTATGGCAATGTTATCCAGATTCCATCCGCATCAACATACCCTGTATGGATAGGAAGAACTAATTCAAATTGGAATACAACTTCTAATTGGTTATCAGGTTTGTTGCCGAATGCATCAGATAGTATACGTGTAAGTCCGTGTAATTGCACGATGACAAATTGCATGACATTGCCTGTAGGAAATACAATTATATCAGGGATGACCATGATGGAAGGGGCAACGATAACCATACCTGTAGGGGCAACATTAACTATACATGGACACCTGACCAATCATGGGCATATGGATATATATGGAACATTGTCTACAGATGGGGAACCTCAGAAATTTGTTCACAATTATGGTACGATAGATTGTAAGCCTGGTGGACATATGATTGTGAATGAGTAGTGACATATGTTTATTGCATGTTGTTTGGATGTTGCAGGATTATCCTGAGCATTAATTTTCCTTCATGATTTTGATTCGAAAAGAAAATTGTTGATTCCTGGGTAAATGGAAAATACTTCGTTTTGTGGAATTGGGTTGAAGCGTGGAAAACGCTTGAGAAGCGTATAAATACTGGGTTTTATATTTAAGGCAAATATAAGCGCTTCGTAAACGTTTGTAAACGTTTACAAACG
>JBDUAU010000096.1:0-2214 GCA_040004485.1 Saprospiraceae bacterium | reverse complement strand
TGCATTTATCTTCAATTTCTGTACGAATCAATAGATAGTTGTCATCGGCACAAGGATATAAAGTCGTATCCGTCCGCCGATCAACTTGTTCAGGAAATACTTGATAAGCAACATGGTTAGGATTCAATTTTCCCAATCACGCGTTTTGCTCATGGATTGTATATATTTCTGGCGCATACCCTATATACGTCGAAAGATCAGATCCATCCTGCCAGGTCGTTGTAGTTTCGGCATCAGTATTAGATACAAGTGTCAATCGCTTACATATATATTGAAGTATCACAATATTTTTATTTATAGGTTACATTTAACCCAGAATAACTAAACAATGAAAATCTATCTCTTATCCATTGCCATCTTTATAAGTGGAATTCAGATCACTGTCGCTCAAAAAAATTCTTCATCCACTACAACTAAGAATATTGGCATACCAGAAACTTATAGCAAACAACTTTATTCAGGATTGAAATGGCGCAGTATCGGCCCATATCAGGGAGGCAGATCACTTACAGCAAGTGGTGTAGTTGGCGATCCCTTAACCTACTATCTCGGTGCAACGGGTGGTGGAGTCTGGAAAACCATCGATGGTGCGAATACGTGGTTCCCTGTTTCTGATTCTACCTTTCATTCTGCCTCTGTCGGTGCTTTGGCTGTTGCTCCGGACGATCCAAATGTAATCTATGTTGGCATGGGTGAAGCTGCCATTCGCAACACCGCCATCATGGGGGATGGAATCTATAAAACTATCGATGCAGGAAAAACATGGAGACACGTATTGACACTTGATGCATCAGCAACAGGCAGAATCATTGTTGATCCAAAAAATGCTGACATCGCTTTTGCAGCGATAACAGGTAAAATGTTTGGCGCCAACAAAGAACGTGGCGTCTACAGAACTAAAGACGGAGGACTTACGTGGCAGCAAGTTCTATATAAGGATGACAAAACAGGAGCAATTGACATTGATTTTGATCCCTCCAACTCCAACATCATTTATGCTTCTTTGTGGCAGGTGAACCGCTTACCATGGGCTCTTACAAGCGGAGGTATGGGTAGTGCTATATATAAAAGTATAGATGGTGGAAACACGTGGCATTCGCTTTCACAAAATCCGGGAATGCCAAAAGGACTGCTAGGTAAAATTTGTATCACTGTTTCGGCTACAAATCCGCAACGCGTATATGCGATGATTGAAAACAAAGAGCATCCAGGGTTATACAGAAGTGATAATGCAGGAAAAACATGGGAACCAGCTTCCACAAAAAATGATCTATCCCAGCGACCTTGGTATTTCTCTGAAATATTTTGTGACCCGAACAATGAGAATGTCGTTTATGTCAGTAATGTTGAATTTTGGAAATCCATTGATGGCGGAATGACATTTTCAAAAATAGCTCAGGAACATGGCGACAATCACGACATGTGGATCAATCCTAACAACTCAGATAATTTCATCATTGCGGATGATGGAAGTGCAGCGGTCACATTCAATGGGGGTAGAACATGGACTGATGAAGATTTACCAACCTGCCAATTCTATCACGTGAATCTCGATAATGAGTTTCCGTATCACGCTTATGGAGGTCAACAAGATTGGGGACCCATCAGGATAGCAACAAGAACATATGGCAATACCATCGGCAAAAATGACTGGTATTATCCTGCAGGTGGCGAAGCCGGATATATAGTTCCTGACCCGGTTGATCCTACTGTTTCTTATGGTGGAGAATATGATGGCATCATGAGTCGTCATGATAAGAAGAATGAACAGTACCAAAGCATTTCTGTCTATCCACTCATCAACGATGGATGGGGTGCAAATTTTTTGAAGAATCGTTTTGCATGGACCTATCCGATAAGCTTTTCTCCCTGGAAAAGTAATCTGATGTACTGTACTTCTCAGTTTGTGCATCGCACTACGAATGGAGGCCTAAGTTGGGAAACGATTTCACCGGACCTCACACGTAATGATCCTTCGAAACAATTACAAAGCGGAGGGCCCATCACACCTGACAACACGGGTGCTGAAATTTATTGCACTGTATATGCCTTCGCCGAATCACCGGCTAAGCAAGGCGAACTGTGGGCAGGAAGTGATGATGGCCTCATTCATGTAAGTAAAGATGATGGCTTAACATGGAGTGATGTGACACCGAAAGATTTACCTGCATGGTCAACAGTAAGTATTATTGAACCATCACATTTTGATGCAGG
>JBDUAU010000095.1:0-7363 GCA_040004485.1 Saprospiraceae bacterium | reverse complement strand
GTGCCTTTCGGGTTTCGCGATTCATCGGGCTGCCATATTACGAAACTTCCTCAGCCAGTGGATATAAAGGGGATAGTATTGATATAAAATCTCTTCCTGACCATGTGTCCCTTCTTTCCATGTATAGACACCTTTCAATGCAGGATCATTTGTTTCCGGTGAGTAACCATTCAGATCCATGATTTCAATGCCTTCCATTTGAAAATATAAGCCATCCTGCCATAGGAGAAAATAATGGGCTCGTCCGATGAGCGATGTGTCATTTTGTTCATCCTGATGATCGCTTGCATTGACATACAACATTGTTCTTTTTTCTTCATGATCAATAAGCCAGACATGTCCTGCAAGTAGTTTGCCTTCTGAAAAAACACCTGAACACTGTATCCATGGTTTTGAAACAAAGTCACTAGTTCTGAAACCCCGCAATCCTTTTAATTGTGCTGTTTTTTGAAAAAGCGTTAATATTTCAGGCAAAAATTCAATACCTCGCTTGAGGTTGAGATTTTCTTTTTCTGCACGATTTATTTTATACTTAGTGGATTTTGACCATCCTTCGATAAAATTTTCATTTTTCAAATCAATTATCATCGTTGGAAATGGAATGCGGATCATTCCGGGTATATGCTTTTTGATGGGTGAAAATAAATGGACCGTTTTCAAAAGAAATTTTGGATTTCTGTTGAAGTAGGTGTAGGTAAGCCATTTTCTTTTCTCCGTGATCAAGCTAATATTTTATTGTAGAAATTTATCCAATCACTGATGACAATATCTTCATTAAACCTTGGCTCCACCGTAGAGACAATGTTTTCAGGTTTGTATGAATTGTATTTCTGATACATCTCCACCATTGCATTTGCCAGTGCATCGACATCATTTAATTCAATTAATTCACCCTGTTCCGTTGAATTTATTATATAGGAAGCACCATCCGTTTTCGTTGCGATGACAGGTAGCCCGCAGGCCTGTGCTTCCATGATTGTTTTTCCGAACGTCTCTGTTCTGCTGGCGGAAATTAATACATGACTTTGACGCATCATCCCGGCCACCTGGGATTGAGAAATTAAACCAGCCCAGGTGATATCATTTTCAATATTCAGTTGTTGGCTGAGTTCAATTAATTCTTGCTGTCCTCTTATCCTGTCAATGAGAATGATTTGCATATCAACGTCAGGCAATTTTTGTTTGACGATAGCATATGCTTTTAATAAAAGATCAAGCCCTTTCACGTGGGCTGGTTCACCTACCGATAGCCATGTGAATTTTTTATACTTCTCAATCAAACTATCGCGGTAGAAAATGGACTGATCATAAAAATTTGGAATGACCTCAATCGGTTTGTTCGTAAACTTTGTGAGGTAAGATTTCAATCCAGGGCTGACACACGTGATACCTGCTGCGGAATTAAAACTATCATGAATAAAAGGCATATGGCGATCCGGAATTTTCCCGGTGATGAATGACGACACTCTTTCTGTCAATACGAACGGAATTTTTGTTTTTCGATACACTGCTGCACAGACCATGCCGGCCATGTAGCTCTGTGCATGGAGAATGTCAGGCTTTCCTTCTTTTTTGATGTATTGCAGTACAGCGGTGACATACTTTCGGATCCACATTTTAACGAGTAGTGAACTCGCTTTTGGCGGAAACCATTGACTTATCCGCCGGGTAGGGATACCACTTTCTTTACTGACCGTTATTTCTTTTGTCAATGGACCCTGAAGAGAAAATTCTGCGAATAGAATTCGCGCATCTATTCCTTTTTCCTTTAATCCAACGGCCAATTGATGAAACATACGACCACCGATTTCATTGGAGCCCTGGGGAAAATACCATGAAGGAATAATGAGGACACGCATTGAAGGATCAGTGATTTTTAGGTAAAAAAGGAAAAAATTTATTTCTCACTTTACTATAAGTTGAAAAGACTCGTTCTGTGATATTGAAACCAACTCCTTGATAAAGAAAAGCATAAAAAGGAATTCCAATTTTCTCAGGCGTAAAAAAATGGCCGGAAAAATATTTACGATAAATTTTCATTGCTTCATTTCGGTCAAGCCTGTATACTCCGCGTAATTGTCTGAAGATGTATTGAAGAAAAGCATTTTTTCGCGCTGGTGTATCCATGCCATTTTGCACAAGATATTCCCATATTTTTTCTCGTAGCTGAATTCCTTCTTTGGCCCGTACAGGTAGGGTGTCCTTTGTGATCGAACCAGAAATACGCTCACGGACAATCGTCTCCTGATGATCAACTGATGAAATCTTATAACCAGATGAAACCAGTCTGAAAAGCAATTCATATTCCTGGTGGCTTTGATAGGCTGTTGACCATCCACCGATCTTCATCAATGATTCACGATGAAAAAGCATAGAGGATGTAGATCCGAGGCCGCTGTTCAATAATCCGATCCAGTTATCATCAGGAAGCCATTTTGAAACTTGTGTCGAGCCATCAAGAAATTTGAATATGTGGGGAGAGACGATGGCTCCTTCTTTCGCTACCAGTAATTGATGTTTTATTTTTTCCGGCAAAATTAAATCATCGACATCAAGGAACTGAATCCATTCGCCTGAAGCATTCCGTAGCCCTGCATTCCTGGCGTGTGCTGACCCGGGGACAGGCTCATGAATAAATTTGAAATTAGATTTAAGATCAGGCAAAGGATCATATCCATCGGGTAAGTTAGCTTTATTGCAAACCACGATCAATTCCATCGCTTCCAATCGTTGTTTCATCGCAGATTTGACCGCTTCTGCAAGGAAGTCATGTTCGTCAATGTAGGTGATGATGATGGAGGTCAAAATATTCCCCTATTGTTTTGATTAGTTAGCTATTCTTCTATAAATCTTTGTTATTTCGTAAAGTTCGCAATCTCATTGATTTATTAAGGTAATAATAGAGTTTGCTCTATCTATAATCAAGTGAGAACCTCATTTTAAACTTTATATTAGTCTAAATTAAAAACTAGTTTGAGGCAAAAATCTCTCAACTTCACGATGCAAATCAAAAATGGATGAAATCTGCACTCCTTAATATTCTCTTTTTCCTCCATTGTCTTGTACTCACAGGGCAGACGAAATCATTTCTCCAGGACATAAAACAAGATAGCGCCATTGATCTTTATCTGACTCTCAACTGGAAAAGCATAGAAAGACATAAAAAGGATCAAACCTATCTGCCTGCTCAGGTAAAGCTCCAGACTCCTCAAGGTGATTCCCTCAATCTCGATTTGAAAGTCAGGACAAGAGGACACATGCGATTGGATATCTGCTCCTATCCACCGATCAAACTCAAATTTGATAAAAGTGGATTAGCCCAGCATTCACTTTCATCCTTGAATGAATTAGACCTGGTGCATCATTGCCAGGATGGAGATCAATACAATCAATACTTGCTACGCGAATACATGTGTTACAAAATCTTTGAGCTCGTTTCTCCATATCATTTTCATGCGCAGTTAGTCCAATTGCATTATGAGAATCCTGCAGGAGCCGAGGCGCATGAGACCTCATATGCTTTTCTTGTAGAGAATCCGGAAGAACTTGTAGACAGGCTACAATCAAAATTGAATAAAAACAAAATCGTCACTTCAGCTGCTGTTGAAAAGTTATCATTTTTAAAAATGTGTTTATTTGAGTTTATGATCGGCAATACGGACTGGTATGTGCCTCTCCGACATAATCTTGAGTTTATCGGTGTGCCCGGATTCAAGTTACTTGTGGCGGTGCCGTATGATTTTGATTATTCCGGACTCGTAGATGCACCTTATGCAGCTCATCATGAAAGCCTAAAGCTGCCTTCAGTAACAATCCGGTATTACCAGGGATGGTGTCAGACAGAAGACGAAGTTAATGACGCCATAAAAATATTTGAAGATCAAAAGGAAAAAATATTGAGCATGTGTGATCATATCCAGGGATTCAGTGAGCGATCAAAAAAATATACAAGAGAATATCTCCAGGATTTTTTTGATATCATAGAAAATCCAAGAAAATTGGAGAATCAGATCATTAAACATTGTGATATGTGGCCAACAAAATAGGGCAAAAAGGGTAGAATGCTTCGACCTGCCCGACTCATCCTCGTGCTACAGCTCAACCAGGCAGAAGGGGCAGAAGAGGCAGAAGGGGCAGAAGAGGCAGAAGGGGTAGAAAGGCGGAAGAGGGAAACAAATTTTAAGTTGGTTTTCGACGGCAATTGTTTTTTCTGGCAGTGATGAAATTTTGAATTCCGGCTCCTAGTCTTTTAATGCGGATGACAAGCTGTTGTCCTTTTATTTCAGGAATATAATTCTGTTTGATGGCAATATACATTTGTGTCCTGAGTTCACCTCCAGAACCTTTTGAAATATAAAGATGCCTTATAAATGCACGATCGGTATTTAATTCAAAACCTTCGGCGATATTGGAAGGTATCGACACTGAACTAGAGAGCATCTGGTCTCTCAATTTGAAATCCCGACAATCTTTCATGCAATCATAGATTTCAAAACAAATCTGCATAGCTTCCTGCCAGATCCATAGATCTTCAAATGAGTCATATTTATTTTCCATAATCGTAAATGTCACGACTCACCAAAACATGACCATTTTTGAAGAGAAATTCTATCATCGAAGAAAAATTAACATATTTCCCCATTTAAATTTTCTCCTTTTCTGTTCCTTCCGCCTGGTTGCTGAGCTGTAGCACGAGGATGAGTCAGGCAGGTCGAAGCATTCCACCTCTTCCGCCCCTTCCTCCCTTACCTAACTCGTCCTTTCCGCCCCCTTCTGCCCCTTCCGCCCCCTTCCGCCTCTTCCTCCCTTTCCGCCTCTTCCTCCTTTTCTGCCTTTTCTGCCCTTTCCTTCCTTTCCGCCTCTTCCTCCTTTCTTACCTTTGCCGAATGTCAAGACCAGACCGAAAGCCAAGAAAGACATTTCAGGGAGTTGATATCATTGATACCGCTGATGAAGGACTAGCCATAGGACGTTGTGCGGACGGGCTTATCATCCAGGTCAGAGGTGCTGTGCCAGGCGACAAAGTAGATGTAGTGGCTCTTGAAAAACGGAAAGGAATGTACATCACGAAGGTGTCTTCTGTGACTTCCTTTTCACCGGATCGGGTAGAACCTTTTTGTTCTCATTTTGGAGTTTGCGGCGGTTGCAAATGGCAGCATATGGCCTACGATGCACAGGTGCGTTTCAAAGAAAAAAAAGTACATGATGCGTTTCAGCGTATCGGCGGGCTTGATGCTTCATTGATCAAACCGATTGTAAAAGCTCCATCACAAACATATTATCGCAATAAACTTGAATTCACTGCAACGGACCGAAGATGGCTGACGGAAGAAGAGCTGAGTCGCCAGGATGAAATATTTGATAAAAACGGAATCGGGTTTCATCTCGTCGGTGCTTTTGATAAAGTGCTCGATATTGACCATTGTTATCTTCAGGCTGATCCTTCAAATGATATCAGGCACTTCGTAAAAAATATTTGTATTGACCATAACTGGCCATTCCTTAGTCTTCGAAATAAGAGTGGTTTTATTCGCAATATAATCGTGCGCAATAATCTTGCCGGAGATGTGATGGTGGTGTTGGTTGTAGGAGAAGATGAGAAAGAAAGAATCAATACATTAGTCAATGGACTAAAAACTAATTTCCCGCAGATCGTTTCGATCTACTCTTGCTTCAATCACAAAGTAAATGACTCCCTGCACGATCTGACACTCGTGCACGAATATGGAGAAACAGGATTGATTGAGCAATTGGGAAATACGAAATTTAAAATCGGTCCAAAATCATTTTTTCAAACGAATAGCGCGCAGGCTTTTAATCTGTACAGTCTTGCAAAAGAGATGGCTGCATTGCAACCGGATGACAATGTCTACGATCTTTATTGTGGTGTGGGCAGTCTTGGTATTTTCATGGCCGATCAATGCAGACAGGTAGTAGGAATTGAACAAATCAATGAAGCAATCATTGATGCACATGCCAATGCTGAACTCAATGGATTTACAAATACACAGTTTGTGACGGGCCAGGTCGAAATGATTTTAGAACCGGGCTTTATCGCAAAATATGGAAAACCAGATGTGATCATTACAGACCCTCCTCGAGTGGGTATGCATCCCAACGTCATTCCTCATCTCCTTGCTGCAGCTCCGGACCGTATTGTCTATGTGAGTTGTAATCCGGCAACACAAGCCAGGGATTTGAAAATGTTGAGTGATGATTACGAATTAATTTCAGCTATACCCGTAGATATGTTCCCTCATACGCATCACATCGAATGTGTTGCATTACTCAGACACAAATGACACAACCCTCAGATTCATTTATAGAAAAATTTGCTGTTGACGTGAAATTTTATCATTCACTGATGACAGAAGCTTTTGAAGGGGTCATCAATGAAGGGGTATCCAAGTATCCTGTGTTTATTTTTCATATGCAGGAAGTGACGGTAGGTATACCTATCGCAGACAGACATGAGATCATAGGGGATTGGTCGGTCAATATTTCAACGCTTGAGGAATTTTATATCAAAGGCCTTGTGACGATTGAGCAGGTGGATGAAATAAAAGCTAAGATCACGGGATCCAGACCACAATATTGTTGTCTTGTGCTGACAGAAGATAAAGGGAATATGATTTTTATTCCACGATGAATGAAGTTTATAAAGATATCGCCCCGATGGGGCTTTGGAAATTTCTGTTGTCCCTCACTTTACAGATATATCGCTCCGATGGAGCTCTTGATTTTCGATTATCTTCATTAGATAAAAACCATCAATCAGGTTGAAGAATTCTCTTTTATTTATATCCGCAAAATGAAGTCGCAGTTAGGAGTAGTCGGCCTTGGCATCATGGGCACCGGTTTGAGCAGAAACCTGGGAAGGAATGGCTATGCGCTATCTGTGTTCAACAGGCATCTTGAAGGTTTTGAAGAGCAGGTAGCTGCAAAAGCAATCGAAACTTACGAAGAGCTTAAAAGTGCCCGCGGTTTTGATGATCTGACTTCATTCGTAGATAGTCTTGATACGCCTCGTATCATCATCCTGATGGTCAATGCAGGAGCAGCGACAAGTGAAATGATCAGTTCATTGGTCCCTTTGATGAGCAAAGGTGATGTCCTGATTGATGGAGGCAATGCACATTATCTGGATACGGTGGAACGCGAAATGGCATTAAGCCTTGAGGGTATTTATTACCTGGGGTGCGGGATATCGGGTGGTGTCGAAGGCGCATTAAATGGCCCATCCATCATGCCTGGAGGAAGCCGTGAAGGCTATGAAATAGTAGCTCCAATATTAAAAAATATTGCCGCCTTAGATCTGAATGGCGAGCCATGTTGCGCATATATTGGGCCGGGTGGTGCTGGT
>JBDUAU010000612.1:0-7394 GCA_040004485.1 Saprospiraceae bacterium | reverse complement strand
CGGTTAATTTTTCTCACAAAATCCACGCAGGTTTACAAGGTATCAATTGTCAGTATTGCCATGATGGTGCACGAAGAAGTAAACATGCCGGGATACCTGCATCGAATACCTGCATGAATTGCCATAAAGCCATTAAAAAAGGTACACTCTATGGCACGCAGGAATTGACCAAGATCTTTGCTTCAAATGGTTATGACCCTTCAACTGACAAATACGTTGACAATTATGACAAATTAAGCAATGATGAGATCAAAGCCATCTATACCAAATGGATAGGCGATAGTTACATGAAAGACCAAAACCTCACTGCACTTGACAGACGAGGAATAAGAACTGTAAATGAGCAATGGGACAATATAGCCAGTTCAATGACAAATGAACTGAAACCAAAAATTTCGGGACCGATTGAATGGACCCGGATTCACATGTTGCCTGATCATGTGTACTTCAACCATTCCCAGCACGTCAACATAGGAAAAATAGCTTGTCAGCAATGTCATGGCAAAGTGCAGGAAATGGATCAAATGTATCAGTATGCTCCATTAAGTATGGGATGGTGTATTAACTGTCACAGGCAAACAGAGGTCAATTTCGCTGGTAATAAATATTATGAGACTTATAAGTCATACCACGAAGCACTGTCTAAAGGCGAAAAGACAAAGATAACCGTCGAGGATATTGGTGGATTGGAGTGTCAGAAATGTCACTATTAACAGAGAATAACGAAACGAACAAACGCTATTTCAGAATTTAAATAAGATCATGAAAGATCAATCATCATACAGTGATATTTGGATTGGCTCAGATGACTTAGGTCGCGATGAAAAATTCATAGATCAGGCCACTCAGGAAATGCCTGATGGTTCAGTTGCATCTATGCTGGCCCAGGGTGCTTCATTTGCTTCTGCGCAGACAGGCCGTCGTGATTTTCTCAAATATCTTGGATTTAGTATTAGTGCCGCTACCATAGCTGCCAGTTGCGAAATTCCGATTAAGCGCGCCATTCCATTTGTGACCAAGCCTGATGACCTGGTTCCCGGCATTGCTAACTATTATGCTACTTCATATGTAGTCGGAGGTGATTATTGCAGTGTGCTGGTAAAAACCAGGGAAGGGCGGCCTATTAAAGTAGAAGGGAATCCATTATCAACTATTTCTGCTGGCGGAACATCAGCTCGTGCACAGGCTGCAGTGTTAAGTTTATATGATATTCACAGACTTCGTGCTCCACAAATTAAAAATGCGGAAGGTAAATTCGAAACCGCCACATGGGCACAAGTCGATGAACTCGTCAGTACAACTTTAAAACCTGAAAGCCGAATTGCAATAGTTGCAAATTCAATTCTTAGCCCAACAGAGAAAAATGTCCTAAAGGAGTTTCAGGCTAAATATCCGAATTCAAAACTTACGTTTTACGACCCGGTTTCTTCAGCAGCCATACTCAAAGCACATGAAGCTATGTATGGAGTTGCCATGGTACCTGGGTATCACTTCGAGAAAGCTAAAGTTATCGTAAGTGTTCAGGCTGATTTTCTGGGCACATGGATCTCTCCGGTTCAGTATGCACATGCATATTCGAAAAACAGGAAGATCAAAGATGCTACGAATGCTAAAATGTCTAGGCATATCCAGATTGAAAGCTATATGTCTCTCACCGGAACGAATGCTGACAACAGAATTAGAATTAAGCCCAGTGAATCCAGTGCTGTGTTAGGCAGATTGTATGATAAAATAGCCTCATCAAAAGGAGAATCTTCAATCAACGGCCCTTCATTAAACAGCTCGCTTAGCGCTGCCATAGATAAGACTGCAGACGAACTATTAAAATTACCCGGTGAATCATTGCTTGTTTGTGGTACAAACAATATCGGAGATCAGGCACTGGTTTGTGCCATCAATCACTTGCTGGGAAACGAAGGTTCTACTGTTGACATTCAACAATATTCATATCAAAGGCAAGGTGATGAAAGTAAAGTGAATGCATTGGTCACTTCAATGAATGGGGGAGAGGTCGATGCGCTGATCATCTATGGTTCAAATCCAGTTTATGAGTTGCCATTTGGTGCTGCTTTCGGTGAAGCAATGTCTAAAGTGGCTTTGTGTATCAGTACCAACGATTCGCCTGACGAATCGACTGCATTGTGTAAAGTACTTGCACCTGATCATCATTTCCTCGAATCATGGGGAGATGCTGAACCTGTTCGTGGCCATGTCTCCATGATCCAACCAACAATCGCCCCTCTTTTTGATACACGTCAAAGAGGATTAAGCTTGTTGAAATGGATAGGAGGTAAAGATTTATTGTTCACTGCTGAACAGCCATATTACGAATATCTCAAAACAACCTGGGCCTCAAATGTAAGTTCAGTTTCTTCATGGAATGAATTATTACATGATGGCGTATTTACGTATTCACCGGTTAGTTCAGGAGCAAGCTATAAAAACAATCTTTCTACACTCACTTCAAAATTAATACAACCAGGTACAGGTTCCGAAATCACATTCATGGAAACTGTTACGATGGGTAATGGTCAACATTCCAATAATCCATGGTTACAGGAGATGCCAGATCCGGTCACCAGATGCGGATGGGGTAATTATTTAGCGCTACCTGTAGCATTTGATGGTACACGTAAATTTATAGCTCACGAGAATTTAGAGAATGGTGAATTGGCTGATGTAGTAGTCAATGAACAGACTTTGCGCGTTCCGGTCATTAAACAATTTGGACAGACACCTGATACATTTGCATTAGCACTTGGATATGGAAGGACAGCCACTGGTCGTGCAGGCTTAGGTGTAGGTGTAAATGTGAATCCATTGTTGAAAACGGATAGTGATGGCTTGATTCAATATTATGCAAGCGGTGTCACCGTATCTGATAAAAAAGGAAAGGAAGATTATTATTCCTGTGTTCAGTATCACCACACTATGGGTGTTACAGGGGAGGACAGTGAAACCAAACAAACGATTAATGCAGATGAAGCTGCAACAGTTTATATGTCCTATGGATTGGTTCGGCAGGGCTTTCAGGGCTCCATTGTCAACCGGACCATCATCAGGAAGAGTCACCTTGAAAATATAGATGATTTTATTCATGATCTTCAGGAAGAACGCCACGAGCATCAGGAATTAAATAAAAAACAAGTATACCCTGGTCACGATGCTACATATGCAAGAGGACATCATTGGGGTATGCATGTCGATTTAAATTCCTGTATCGGATGTGGAGCATGCACGGTAGCATGTATGGCAGAAAACAATGTTCCTGTAGTAGGTAAGCGTGAAATGAGCCGTCATCATGAAATGGCCTGGTTACGTATAGACCGTTATTATTACGGTGACGTTGATAATCCAAGTGCTGTTTATCAGCCCCTGATGTGTCAGCATTGTAATAATGCGCCATGCGAAAATGTTTGTCCTGTCAATGCTACTAATCATAGCTCCGAAGGACTTAATCAAATGGCTTATAATCGTTGTGTTGGTACAAGATATTGTGCTAACAACTGTCCTTATAAAGTCAGAAGATTCAATTGGCTTGATTATACTACAGCGGATCTTTGGCCGATTAATGAACCTGATCTGGGAATGAAATCTGAAAAGGATGGCATTCCATACGGGGCTGATAATCTTACACGGATGGTTTTAAATCCTGATGTAACGGTTAGATCAAGAGGTGTGATTGAAAAATGTAGTTTCTGTGTACAGCGTATTCAGGAAGGCAAGTTAAGAGCTAAAACAGAAGATCGCTTGCTCAGGGATGCTGATGTAAAAACAGCATGTCAGTCTGCGTGCCCTACAGGTGCCATCACTTTTGGAGATTTTAATAATGAAACAGGTGACCTCAATGAAAAATTGAAATCGCCATTGAATTATATAGTACTTGAAGAAGTAAATACCAGGTCTGCTGTCAATTATCAGGCAAGGATAATCAACAAAGCAGAAGGAGTAGATGCTTAAGAACAGTATGAATAACAAAGACGAACTACCTATTATCAATAGAAATTAAAATATGGGTTCAGGACCTACATCACCGATCAGAGAACCGCTGGTTCAAGGGCATAAGACCTATCACCAGATCACGGAAGATCTTTGTTCGCCTACCGAGAGGGCACCAAGCAGAGCTTGGACGATGGCTTTCATTGTGGCATTAAGTGCCTTGACATTTGGTGTCATCTGTATCCTCATCACGATATGGGTGGGTATCGGTACATGGAGACTCAATAGGACCATTGGTTGGGGTTGGGACATAACCAATTTTGTGTGGTGGATTGGTATTGGTCACGCTGGTACCCTGATTTCAGCTATCTTATTGCTATTCCGCCAGAAATGGCGTACTGGTGTTAATCGTGCTGCAGAAGCAATGACGATTTTTGCGGTTATATGCGCGGCCTTGTTTCCTATGATTCACGTTGGAAGGATATGGGTTACCTTTTTCTTTTTTCCTTATCCAAATACAAGAGGACCTGTATGGCCAAATTTCAATTCACCACTGCTTTGGGATTTATTTGCTATCTCAACATATTTCACCGTATCACTTTTATTCTGGTACACAGGATTAGTACCTGACTTTGCAACAGTACGTGACAGAGCAAAAGGACTTAGAAAAAAATTATACAATGTTCTTTCTTTTGGTTGGACAGGTGCTGCGAAGCATTGGCAACGCCATGAAGCACTTTCATTAGTGCTGGCTGGAATAGCTACACCTCTCGTACTTTCAGTTCATACCATTGTAAGTTTTGACTTTGCCACATCAGTGATTCCAGGATGGCATACCACGATCTTTCCACCCTATTTTGTCGCCGGAGCTATCTTTTCTGGTTTTGCGATGGTACTTACACTGATGATCATCACACGCAAAGTCCTCAACCTTCAGGAATACATTACTATCGGCCACATCGAATCTATGAACAAGATTATTCTTGTGACGGGGACTATAGTGGGCGTAGCTTACCTGACTGAATTATTTATCGCGTGGTATTCAGGTTATGTGTATGAGCAATTTGCTTTTTTCAACAGGGCACTTGGACCATATTGGTGGGCCTATTTTGGAATGATGACTTGCAATGTGCTTTCACCTCAGATATTTTGGTCCAAAAAGATTCGTAGAAATGTAACCATGACATTTCTGATGTCCATTTTTGTGAACATCGGAATGTGGTTCGAACGATTCGTCATTATTGCAACAACACTGGCACGTGATTACCTGCCATCAAGTTGGAGTTTTTATGTTCCATCTATTGTGGAAGTGGGAATATTCATCGGGACGTTAGGTATCTTCTTCACTTTCTATCTCATTTTTGTGCGGATTGCTCCTGTTGTAGCTATTGCTGAAATCAAACACATACTCAAGAGTTCCGGTGATCAATACGTAAAATCCAATGCGACGACTACATACCAGCAGGTGGAAAGTGGAAATATGGAATTTGAAATATCAGGTCATGATGCACACGCTAGTCATGATCAACATTAATTGATTGAAACGAAATAAAAATAAGTGATTCATTAAATCATGAAGCACCCTGAAAAAAATGTAATATTCGGATTGTACGATGATGAGGAAATCCTCAAGTCTGCAGTCATAAAAGCAAATGAAGACCACCTTCAGATCATGGATGTATATAGTCCATTTGCAGTTCATGGCCTTGATCCTTTGTTGGATCTTAAAGAGTCACGACTTCATATTGGTGGCTTTGTCTATGGTTTGATAGGGACCCTGACCGCATTTCTTGGTATGACATGGATTCATACCAGGGACTGGCCTCAGATCTATGGAGGAAAACCATATTGGGCGATTCTGTCTTTTGTTCCGATCACGTTTGAGTTGACAGTGCTGTTTGCTTCTATCGGTATGGTGGTGACTTTTTATGTCATCAATGGGCAGGGACCCGGTGTCATGAATCCAATACTTCATCCCTCCATCACAGATGATAAATTCTGTATTGCTTTTGAAACAGGAGGCATGGAGAATAACGAAGTTGACAGGCTTAGAAATTTTTTCAACAACACCGGTGCAAGTCTGGTAGAAACGAAGACCATCTGAATATGAAGTATACAGCATATACGATTCTGGCATGCCTGGTCACACTGATAGCTTGTTCTCCTGCAAAGGACAATCGGCGCGGGCATGAATACATGCCGGATATGGTTCATACTACAGGCTATGAAGCAAATTTGTTTGACTACAATTATTATAACCGTTGGGGTACTGAAGAAGAATATAAAAAATTCGTCATGCCGCGCACTAGTGTACCTGGAACAATAGCAAGAGGGGATGTCTCTCTGGCTTATGCAGCTGATCCTGCCGAGCGGATGGCGGATATGAATAATTTTGAAGGGATTGCGGATGGCTCGATAGCCTACGTACCGAATGGTAGTGTTCCATATTATTATGCAGATACAGAACCAGAAAGAGCGAGGGCGACAAAGGAAATGGTTCAAAATCCATTTCCGATCAGCAAGCAGGGCCTCGAAAAGGGAAAACTTCTATATGGGATCTATTGCAGTATCTGCCATGGCGATAAAGGTGATGGACAGGGATATCTCCTGAGAGAAGCGGATCCCGCTAAAGGAATTGTGGCAGGTGTGTATCCCGCTGCGCCGGCAAATTTTCTGCTTGACACATTTGTCCATTCTAATGTCGGCAGGTTTTATCATGCTATAATGAAAGGAAAAAACGTGATGGGTGCTTATGCAGATAAATTGAGTTACGTAGAACGCTGGGAAGTGATTCACTACATAAGATCACTTGAGGCAAAGTCAAAAAATCTTGAATATAGTTCCACGCTGAATACATTGAACAAGGAAGCTATGCCATGGGATCCAATGGAAGCAGAAATGAAAAATGGCATGATCGGAATGGCAAAAGATTCCGCATCAGATGATGTTGTGCATGGAGTTAATCCTGCAGGCACACAGCACAACACGGAAGTACATAAATAAAGAATCGAATCGACTAACACAGATATGAATCAGTTTATATTCGAAACAAGGCAAAAAACAATATTTGGCATCATGATGCTGATTGGCCTTATCTCCATGTTGATTACATTCATGGGTGATGATCAATGGCATACGCGCTTTTGGTCAAATGTCCTTCACAATTCTGTGTTTTTTACTGGAATTGCATTGATGGCTCTCTTTATGATAGCTGCTAAAATAACGGCTTGGGCTGGTTGGTATACAGTATTTAAGCGTGTATGGGAATCATTCTCTCTCTTCCTGATTCCCGGTTTTGTGTTGATGACGATTATTGCAATTGGGATTTGGACCGGTTGGCATCATTTATATGAATGGGCTAATAAATCAGAAGTTGCATCGGATCCTGTGCTGACAGGCAAATCAAGTTTCCTCAATAAGAACTGGTATACATTCGGAGGAATGATCATTATGGG
>JBDUAU010000288.1:0-7394 GCA_040004485.1 Saprospiraceae bacterium | reverse complement strand
AGGGGACAAAAGTGCTTATCAGGGTTGATGCTGATTCAGGTATCGATCAGCAGACGATTGAAGCTTCTAATTATGTTCGTGGTGTTGGTACCCAATTCGATCCATCTTCTCCATTTACCTCCGGATATCAGATTTTAGCTCTTGAGTTACAGCATGTCACCGCGATTCCTGTCTTAGATAAGAATGCAATCCTGATGACACCCAATCCTGCTGATTATTCTGTCACATTCAAATCTGATTATAATCTATCCGGTATTGAGATTTATTCGATGGATGGAAAATCAATCCTGAATGAAAAAGTCGATGGTACGTCAGCAGAAATCTCTGTGGCCAATATGCCCATCGGTTTGTTTATTGTTAAAGCCATAACAAAACAGGGAATTTGGACATCGTTGTTGTCTGTGATCCGATAAGGTCTTTATAGGGTAGTGGCGTTTGCTAAACGCCACTACTTTCAATTTATTGATTTCTAAATGCTGACTTATACAGTTCAATAAAACTCTCCTTCTGCTTTAGCTTGTATTGCATGACCCAGCGTGGATGGGGGAGGGGAATCACTTCTTTCCACCACTTATACTCCTGATTTAGCTCCTTTAAAAATTCAAAATTTTTCCCCTGCCCCAGGCAAAACACCTTATGCAGATCGGCGCCGAATTTGATTTGACTTTCAATGTTCTGGATTATAAATGGTTTTACGGCTTCAGCTAATCCGCGATCATCGTAATAATTATAATTCCTTCCATCTTTCACAAATCCAAGCGGACTTAAGGAGGCGATATAATATTCAGTGTAAAATATTTCTGGTCCTCCATGATCCCGGATCATATCATAAATGAACACGCTGGATAATTCCTGCCGCTTCTGAAATGAATTCTCTATGCCCAATGATTCTAGACGTATGGGATCTGTGAAAGGTATTCCAGTAATTCCGGCACCAAACCGTCCGGGATTGATACCTAAAATAAAAGTCCTCTTTTTAACGTCATTATAGTACTTGTGATAAAATAAAGTCATGCATCTCCTTGTTTCTGGGTCTTCATATGGCAATAACCAATGAATACCTGCTGGCAAATGACCAGATGGCCTAAGTTGAAAATGATAAGAAAGAATTTTTTCAGATAACAACATGAGTTTCATTCGTTTAGAAGAAAAATTGTCCCATTATGAATATTGTAAAACTACGACGGCTATAAAGAAATGATCGGATCCCTCTCAATTACATCTATTTTCACCTAAATGATTCATTTCAAAATGCTCTTTCAACTTCTTTTTTTTACATCCAATTTTTGGATTACGCTTTCATGCAATCCACCGATGGACCATGATCATACACATGTCCTCCATGAAGTGTTATCATTGCCAAAGGAATTGAAGGAATGTTCAGGTTTGATTCAGCTGGATAAAAAGACGTACGTTGGCCTCAATGACGGTGGAGACAAACCAATCTTGTATGCTTTTGATCTTACGCATGATCATGAAACCCGGAAAATCAAAATAGACAATGTAGAAAATAATGACTGGGAAGAACTGACCAGGGATGAAGACTATATCTACATAGGCGACACCGGAAACAACGGTGGAACCCGCCAGAACCTGATGATCTATAAATTACGGAAAGCGGATGTGATAAATCTGGATGAAGTTGTCCCTGAGAAAATAATGTTCAGGTATGAGGGCCAGACAAAATTCAATGATTCCAACAGGCATAATTTTGATTGTGAAGCCATCGTGTCAGTTGGTGATAGTCTTTTTTTATTTACTAAAAACCGCGGAGATCTGCGGACTGATGTATACGGAATTCCAAAAATTCCAGGATCCTATCTGGCCAGGAAACTTTCAAGTTTTAATGCACAGGGATTGATCTCCGGTGCAGATTACAGATATGATCATTCTGCAGCAGAACTTATACTGATTGGCTATGATATAAAAGGACATACTTACAATCCATTTCTGATTCATTTTACGAACTTCTCCGGTTCTGATTTTTTTGGAGGGTCTTCAGTGCGTATCAATATTGATAAGAAAATCCAGGGAGAAAGCGTCTTATTCTCCGATGAGCATCAGGTCTATATCAGCAATGAAGAAACCAAAAGTGAAAAAGGATATATCTATGCAGTCTCCCTTTGAATCAAATCCTTTTGCCCATAATTTATATTATGTTAAGTAGAAATATTCTACTTTCTCTCAAAAAATTAAGGCTAATGAAACAAACCAATACATGTCCTAAGTGCAAATCAACGGACATCGTCAGAGTTCCACACTTCAAAGGCACCTCTACTTCCAATCTTATTCAGTTAACAAAATGGGGAACGAAATTCTGTTATTTCGATAGATACATCTGCTCTTCATGCGGATACACTGAAGAATATGCCGATATTCAGGATAAAAGTTGGCAATCCTGGATTGATGATCAGGTCAAAGCAGGATCCCTGGATTCGGATTTTGTTTAAACCGGCTACTATCTTTAAATTACAAGAACGGTCCTTTCATGTAGAGCTTCCATCATACCAATTGGCTCTGCCCATAAACCTTCATTCCTGAGAATATCCTGAACTTCTGATTTTGCATCAGGACTCACTGCTATGAGTAATCCACCACTTGTCTGTGGATCGCATAAGATGTACCGCTGATCTTCTTCAGCAAGTTTAAGTTTACTTCCGTAGCTATCATAGTTACGATTTGTACCTCCGGGGATACATCCCTGGCTGATATAATAGTTGACAGATTCATCGATAATTGGCAAATCAACAAAGTTGATCATGGCTGATGTTCCACTTGCCTCACACATCTCCAATAAATGACCGGCCAGACCAAATCCTGTGACATCAGTCATAGCTGACACGCCTTTGATCATTCCCAGCTTCTCTCCTACCTTATTAAGCTTCTTCATCACGTTCACGGCCATTTCCGCATGCCCGGCTTTAATTATTCCTTTCTTCTCTGCAGTAGTCAATATACCTATCCCTAATGGCTTTGTAAGAAAAAGTAAATCTCCAGGTGATGCACCTCCATTTTTTTTAATGTTATTGATATCAACCCGGCCGGTCACAGCAAGGCCAAAAATGGGTTCTGGTGAATCAATGCTATGGCCGCCTGCCAACGGTATACCTGCCTCGATGCAAGTCAACTGAGCCCCATTAACTACCCTTCCTGCAATTTCAGGATTTAGTAGGTCAACAGGCCAGCCAAGAATGGCAATAGCCATCAGAGGAGTTCCACCCATCGCATAGATATCACTGATCGCATTCGTTGCCGCAATGCGTCCAAAAGTTTCAGGATCATCAACAATGGGCATAAAAAAATCAGTCGTACTGATGATAGCTGTTCCATCACCCAGATCCATTACAGCAGCATCATCACGCTGGGCATTGCCTACAAGGAGTGAAGAATACAGCATTGTATCCTTAGCAACCTGTCCCAGAATGGAATCCAGGATGACAGGTGAGATCTTGCATCCACATCCGGCACCATGGCTATATTGAGTGAGTTTAATCTTTTCACCTACGTCATTTATCATTCATTACTAATTTACTTCAATAGATATTTATAAAGGATTGTAAGCAAAGCCTTTAAAACTTTTAATTACTTAAAATGGAATCCGTTGTTCCGGAGATATCAATGCAATTCTGAAAATGAATGATATGATCCTTGTTCCAATGTTCTACCTGGAAAGAATAAGCCTTATCATAATACCATAATGCAATTGAAGCGGCTTTTCTTAAGTCACCATCGGATAACGCCTGGATTGCATTTTTATATTCAAGGCCTCCCAATCGTTCCCGAATTTTATCAAAAGACTCTTTAAGTATTTCAGTAGTTGCCGGATCTGAATAATATCTGAGCACCCTATCCAGCCTGATTTCTTTTTCAACTTCAATATTGTATAATACAGAGCTTTTCATTTTGCGCCAGAGACCATCCGGAACGTATACTTTGCCAATACTTTTTGATTCATTCTCAAGCCATATGGTTTTAGTCCTGTTCATTGGAAGAAATGCCATGAACAGATTGTTTTCAAACTGCTCGTTTGATGGTTGTTCTATTTCTCCAATAGAACCGAATGCACTGCCTTTATGATTTGCCAGATTCTCCAGATCGATTACCTGATGGCCTCTGACTTGAAGCTCTTTGAGAACTTCTGTCTTCCCTGAACCTGTAAATCCACCAAGGATTTTTAGTTCATTAGGAATTGTATTGAAATACGTGATTGCAGAATTCCTGAAACTTTTATAGCCACCTTCAAGTCTCCTGGAAGATATACCGGAGAAATTAAATAACCATTGTACGGCCTCAATTCTCTTTCCTCCGCGCCAACAATGGATGAGCGTTTCCTTTTTCGTATTACTTAAATATGAAGAAGCCTGGTCTAACAGGAGATTCATTTTAGAGCCTGCTATTTCCAGTCCTTCCTTCATAGCGGCATCAGGACTGGCCTGTTTGTATAGAGTCCCCACTCTAGCCCTTTCTTCATCATTGAATAATGGAATATTTACGGCTCCGGGAATATGTCCTGCAAGAAATTCCAAAGGTGATCTGACGTCAACTATGCGCCAGTTGTTTATGTCCGGCAGTACTTCATCTATCCTTACCACTTCGCTCATCAGGGCCAAAGATACACGCCTATTAAATGAAAAAAGGAAGCTAACTTCTTAGCTTCCGTTAACAAAAGACCAGATTAGTATGAAAAAAACTCTACTTTCCTAAGGATCAGAATACTTTAATGAATTCTGTTTAGGAAACGTTTGAGCCTCTGTCAATGGTACAGCATATGGCTATAGCCCGACTTTCAATCTACTAATGAATACTATTTCTCGACAGGCGACAAATCGTGATTTACAAAAACAAACAGAATAAATTGAGATCAATTAGTGATCATGTACAACTTCCGGATATGATCGTGATCGTGAAAAATTTATTTTGCAATCAAAAGCTTGACTAAACAATCAATTAAAAACTTGACTAAACAATAGAGTTGAATTTGCTTCATCCTTTTATCCCTTCATCCCTCTTAATATTGCCACCTGTCGAGATATCGTAGAAATAGTTTTGTTGTATTGAATGCATCATCAATAGCTCTATGTGGTGATCCTTCAAATTCAATGGATGAATATTCGAGTGCTTTTTGAAGCCCTACTTCTTTAGCCAGTTGATGTATTGAAGCATATTGAGCTTTCAGGTCAATACTATTTGGTAAAAACTTGTCATCAATGTCGTGCGTCAGACATTCATCTTTGATGATCGACATGTCCTTGTTGCCCCATGTGCAAATAAGATGAGGATGATCGTGACCCTCGAGCCATTCCTGAAAATCCGGAAATACCCTGTCGAAACGTTTGGCTTTATTGACCTGATCTTGTTTGATCCCTGTGAGTTCCAAACAATAAGCTGACAACCTGGGATGGGCCGTTGGTTTGATAAACCGTTGAAAATTATCTATCCAATCACGATAACCATTTACACTATATGCAGCCAGTTCAATTATTTCGGGCTCCCGATTCATATCGTTACCCTGCCAGCATGTCGCCTCAAGGTCCAGCACTATAAATGTCATGTTCTAATTTGGATTATACCTGCTCCTCAAGTTTTTCGTGGGCTTCATGGATTTTTTCCTGGTCCCAGGTGATCATATTCTCAATTTGGTAGCCAGCGAGCCTGTTATAATAATAATAAACAAGAGACGGATTTTTTGGTAAAATATTTTCCTTATTCCCAAACTTAAGGGGAAGTACCGCATGGAAAGTGCCCAGATGTTTGATACCATGCCGTATGACTTCATCGAGTGGAAGCGTATGTAATTCTGTCTGTAATCTGATCTCACCTTTCTTCTCCATTTCTTTCAACACATCAAGAAACTTATTAAACGTCTCTTTAAAAAGTGAAAGAGGAATGGAGAGCAAATCAACCGGCAGTCGAAGTAATGCATATAAGTCCATGGACGGATGAATCTTCCGCATTAATTCAAAAGCTGTAAAAGCAGCAAGATGACTTGTCAGCACTACATAATATCGCTGATAATTATCCACAACCTTTTCTGCTAACTTCCGGGTATAAACGGATTCACGCTGACGGTTTGCTTCGATCTTTCCATGCAGCGAAAAGAATTCCCTGATGTCGACTTGCATTCCACGGTCATCTACGCTATGTGCATCATTATCTAGCCTATATCCAAGCACGTCCATAGGTTCACCAAACGAAAGATGAATCTCACTGGATTGGGAAAAGAATTTCCATGCAAAAGATAGAATACTTTTTATCGTAAGTGCCTTTCGCCTTGATCCTACATATTTTTCCTCTCCCGTTGATTTAAGGTGGCTATTGATCAGGGTCTGGGCCTCAAGTGTACAATGATACCCGATGATCAATGGCACGACGATTATCTTTTGTGTTCCCCCCGTTTGATAAATAGATCGTTGTGCCGAAAGCAATGAATTGAGCAATCCGTATTTCAATTCCTTTTCAATTTCTCCTGACCTGGATCTTGTTCCTCCCGGAAAGAATAAGCTGTTCGTACCGCGCTCCAGCATCACCTGGGACATGATCTTAAGACTATCCAGATAAATCGGATTTTTTTTGCGCCTGTCGACACGATATGCACCTAATCGTGTCATGTAAAAAGCAAAAATTTCGGATTCGTATAAATTAAGCCCTGCTCCATATGAAAATGCGGGAAGTCCGACTACGGCATCGAGCGCGTATCCAATCATGATACTGTCAAGATTGGACAAATGTGTAGGCAGGATCACAACTGTACCATGCTTAAACATTCCTCTCACCTTGTCTACATCACCATGAATTTTTATCCGCTCGTACAACTCCAGTTTCGTACTCCAGAGCCTTCGGAATTTTTTACTTGCAGCGGCATTAAGCAATCGTTTAAAGAATATCGTCAGGAATTTGCGGGCAAACAGGAAAGTGCTCTCTTTAAAATTGCCGGCGATCTCTTCCGTATAACGATGAATAATACGTTTAAGAAGCTCCGTATTATTTTGAAGTTGCTGTTCAGGCCGAAGTTTTTCATTTGAAGTGACTTCATTTCGGACCCTTTTCCAGAATTGGGCTTCATTGGGCGGATCAACTTTCCATGGAGTTTCCTTGAGGCGGATTAATTCAAGGTAGCTTACACGTGATATAAGATCTCCGATTCGCTCACCGTGTTTTTCAAGGATATGATCCACTGTCTGGGTATCCACCGTATGGATAAGCCCCTCTCTATCTTCATAGAGCTTATGAATCGGCCAATCCCTGATGTCAGGAAGAAGGGGCGGATAGGTTATAGTTGTCGTCGTCTTTTTCACAGGGCTTGCCTTGCAAAAATAGTATTGATGCTTTGGATATAATTCAAAATCTCCATTCTTCCTGACTTTGTGATGCTACTTGTGACAATGTATGGGGGT
>JBDUAU010000159.1:0-7408 GCA_040004485.1 Saprospiraceae bacterium | reverse complement strand
GGTCATGCGCTCCATAACTATGGGAAAACAAGCAAAACCCGCCACCGAATAAAGTAAAAAGGAAAAGAAGTTGTGCGTATTTTGAAACTACAGACAATTTATTTTTTGAAAGAAGTGAATAAAGAATAAGCTCTTTGCGCTTATTTACCACATTCAAGGCACAGCCTTGAAAACGCACAAATTATCTTCCTTTAAACTGCTGCATCATCTTCTGCATGTTATCTCCTTTGCTCAGGTTAAACATCATCTTGCGCATCTGGTCAAATTGTTTGATGAACATATTCACTTCATTGAGGTCACGGCCACATCCTTTAGCGATACGTGTTTTGCGTAGCATATTCAGCAGTTCAGGATTCTCGCGCTCTGCCGGAGTCATCGATTGTATGATCGATTCGATTTTCACAAACGCTTTATCATCGATATCAATATCTTTCATCGCTTTGCCCACACCAGGGATCATGCTCATGAGTGATTTGAGATCGCCCATCTTTTTGATCTGTGACATCTGGCTAAGAAAGTCATTGAAATCAAATGTATTTTTCTTGATCTTCTTCTCAATACGTTTTGATTCCTTCTCATCAAATTGTTCCTGTGCTTTCTCAACAAAAGTAACGATGTCGCCCATGCCGAGGATCCGCTGGGCCATACGATCAGGATAAAACATATCGATCGTATCCATCTTCTCACCTGTACTCACAAATTTGATGGGCTTCCCGACAATGTATTTTATAGACAGCGCTGCCCCACCTCTTGTGTCACCATCCAACTTTGTCAATACGACACCATCATAGTTAATGACATCATTGAATGCCAAAGCCGTATTGACAGCATCCTGACCAGTCATCGCATCGACGACAAAAAGAGTTTCATTTGGTTGGACAGCATCTTTGATCTCGCGAATCTCCTTCATCATCACCTCATCAATGGCCGTACGACCTGCTGTGTCTATGATCACAACATCAAAACCATGCGCCTTTGCATGTTCAATAGCTTTGAGGGCAATAGCCGCCGGATCTTTTGATTCAGGTTCTTTATAAACCGGAACACTGATCGAATCTCCAAGCACCGTCAACTGATCCATAGCTGCGGGTCGATATACGTCGCAAGCGACAAGCAATGGCTTATTGTTTCTTTTGGTTTTCAGAAAATTGGCCAGCTTTGCAGAAAAGGTTGTTTTACCACTTCCCTGCAGACCTGCGATCAGGATGACACCCGGATTACCTTTTATATTGATACCTGCTGCCGTACCACCCATGAGATCGATCATCTCATCCTGGACGATCTTCACCATGAGCTCGCCGGGCTTGACAGAGTTGAGTACGTTTTTCGTACCCATGGCTTTATCCTTGATTTTATCCGTGAATTCCTTTGCGATCTTATAGTTGACATCGGCTGCCACCAGGCTGCGTCGGATTTCCTTGATGGCTTCGGCGATATTGAGTTCTGTCAGTTTTCCATCACCACGCAGGGTTTTGAACGCATTATCGAGACTATCAGTAAGTGATTGAAACATATGGATGAAGATGTAGGGTTTTGTTCAGTTGTAAAACGCAAATATAAGAATGAAGCCTGAGGCTGTACTTTATCCTCCTGAAGGATTGGTTTCGACGGTTTTTACCTTCTTCTTTTTATTTGAAAAAATCTCAGAAAAACTATCATATTCTCTTCGGTAGGCAAGACCTAAACCTACTTTGTTTTTATGGCCTTCAAAAGTAACTTCATTCCTGTTGTACGCCCTGATTTTGAGCCGCCTGTCGGGTGTAATCCAATATTCAAGAGAGATATCACCGGCAAAATATTTTCCGCCTTTACTTGCTTCCAGCGCAGATCCGCTCACATAGTTGCCACCCACATTGACAGATAAACGATCATTAAAAAATCCAATAGGCAGATTGGCACTATAAGCGCTTGCTGAAAAATCATTGGGTGAACCATTTTGATCAAGTGTTCCGGTTTCTTTATTGGGCAGGTCAACAGCAACATTCAAATCAATAGAGATGACATCACTCTTGATAAGGTCTCTGAGGAAACCACCGAGATAATTGGAGAGTGTAGAGGAGAGCAAATCTCCCAGTGTGCTTGTAATTCCTTTAGAAACATTTAAACTAAATCCTGAAGTCGTAGGCAGAAATGACCTTGTGATCAGAAGTCCCATCACCTGCTCAAGCAGCGCATTCTCATTCGCTTTTAATGCTTTTATTTTACTATCCACATATCCTTTAAGCTCTCCGGTCAGTGTAGGGAATTCAATTTCAAAAGCAATATTCGGATGAAGAAGTGATCCGGTCAGAATCATGATCAGGTCTACATCGACGCGCTCATTGGCCTGGCTGGTGAGACTTTTATTACTGACTAGATATTCCTCGATCAATGGCTTTATCGATGCCTTAAGATCTTTGTACTTCGCCCTGATATCTATAGTCGCATCATATGGATCTCCATCCCAGTGAATTCTCCCACCGGGCAACAATTCAAATTGCTTGCGCACAATTTTGAAATTTGTAAACAGATAATCTCCTTTTGTAATGATGTAATTACCCTGCATCGTCAGATTACCTGACCTGCTCATTTTTATCTGGAGGTCACCACTCCCCACACCTCGCAATACTTCACCTGTGTTGTCATCAAAAATAATGTCCACCTGTGCATCGTCCGTAATCGTCATATTCATCGTCAGGTCAATACCACTCAACTTGAACTGATTGATTTTTGAAACCGGTAATAAACCATTTTGCAGAAAGACAACAAAATCTTTATCCGTGCTGGCTTTAGAGCCTGATAAAGGAATAAAGATATGCGTGCCTTTCGCTGTCACCAGGTCTACCTGCATTCTTAGATTGGCGATCGGACCTGAAAATTGAGCAATGACAGATCCTACACCTTTTCCATAAAAATTTGCGTTTTCTTCAGAGGTGACATCAAGGCCAAGAATCCGACTAGAGGTAATGGTGGCCTTAAGTCCAAAGTCTTTAAAATGATGATGGGTCAACCCTCCTTGTATTGTCGCAGAATTACCTTCAACATCATAAAGCTTATCTCCTGAGAGATCGATCATGTTTTCGGTGATTTCGAATGGCTGATCATGGAATGAATAAGATGTGCCCAGATAATTGATCGTCGTACTACCGTTATATACCCTTCCCTTCCCCGTGGGATTGAGTCTATTCGTCTTTCCTTCAAGGTTAAGTGTGAAATCCACTGACCCCTCTGTATCATGCACATTCCCACCAAGGAAGAATTCAATAAAGTCCATTGGAAACTGACTACCTGCTAATGCAAGCCGGAGATAATTTTGATTTGCTTTCGGAATAGAATTTATCGGAGGCAGATAGGCACCTTTACCAATGAGATGAACTTCACCATCCCGCATATTCATCGCGACATCTATCTTGACGGAATCTTTCGGATCATTCATGGCTGCATTTATCGTCCAGTCACCATATGGTTTATTGTTTACCCGAAGTGCGGGAATATGCAGCATCGTATTAAATTGCCTGATATCGTATATGTTGTCAATTCTGAGATCAATCGTATACGTTCCCGCAAATTGAAATTTATCATTGATCCAGAGTGAATTGAGATAACTCACATCAAAACCAGTTATGAAAGCTTCAATACCTTTATTGTCAACATCATTGACGACGATCTTCCGGTCTCCTGAATGGAGTTCAATATTCTCAAGATTGAATTCACCTTTTTTAATTTGCACCCTGTTTCCGGAAGGCATCACCCAGTTTCCATCAAGCATCTTCAGCTTGATCGGATTAAAGTTAAAAGTCCAAGCGCCATCCTGTGGATCCGCATTGACTTCAAGATCCAGCTCTTTGATAATATCCGCAATGTCATCCGTTTTGACACGCATCCTGATACTATCATCGGTGGCTGTACCTGTGATACTCACATCTTCAAAAAAGAGATTCTCTTTTAAGTCTGCTGCTATCACTTCAAGACTGAGATCTGCTTTGCCTTTTTTCTCACTGAAATTTATTGTGGACCCATAAACATTTACACCCCCATAATGTAATTCTGGTAATTCAAAATAACCATTCGTCTCCTGCTCTTTGAGATTGAGTGTGCCAAATGTGTACGCGTTTTTGATCTCCAGGCCTTTCACACCCAGGAGGTCAAGCCAATGCTGACTATCGTGTATATGCAGATCCCATGAAAACCGCTGATTAAACTGAGTAGTGATCACCTTCGTAGGTGCATCTATTGCACTGGGATAATGATCATGCAGGTATTGTTGCAGTTGATTTGGAAATGAGATCGGATCAAACACGCCACTGAACGTACCGGAAGCAATATCAGATTTGAATTTATAAAACCTGTCGTTCGAAACCGAATCGATGAGTGCTATTACGGAGAGTGTGTCGAGAGAATAGTTGACACCTTTAATCGTGGCTTTCACATTTTCACCCAGCAATGAACCATGAAATTGATCAATGTTGCCTGCTGTGAGATTGACATCAAATGAGCCGCTGATGGAAAGAGGAATATCCCCCAATCCTAATTCTGATAATCTCACACTATCAATACGTGCGATAAAATCCAGTTTGGGATGGCTGCCTTTTAAGTCAACTTTGCCTTCAAAATGCATGACCACATTCGGATCATTGATATCCAGTGTTCCACTGAATAATTTGCCACTGATCTGACCGTCCAACCTGGTATTTTGATACGTATAGTTTTTGTAGGTAAAAGATGACATCACTGCTGACAAGTCCGCAGAAAGCGATTCAGGTGTAAGTCCTTTCCCTTCTATCACACGCCCAGTCATGGTGATACGGCCTATGTCAGGCTGATTGATCAATCGTCCGATATCAAAATTATCAAGGCTTATTGCCCCTGAATATTTACCTTCTGCTATCCCATTGACTGTATTGAGATTCATGTCGAGGGTAAGACCACCAAGTGATGTATTAAATTTCCCGAAGGCAACGAAATTATCCGGATAGCCATCAAATTTTCCTGTGAAATTTATTTGTCCCAATTTATCTACAAGAGGAGGCAACTTCAATCCCGGAAATAAATCTCTCAAACTCGTCGCGCTGAATTTTGATTGATCAAGATCCAGACTCAATAATTGTGAACCTTTGTGTGCAAGGTCACGCGATCTGAAATCTCCGGTGAGACTGATACCGCCAATCCCGGCATTCATGTTCAGGATTTTGAGCCGATTGACTATTCCATTTATATTTCCCTGCAATGCAATATCCTTATCCTGATTGTCTGAAAAAAAAGTCACATGCGCAAGAGCAGGGAACAATACATTGAGGTCATTGACATGAAGACGAATATCTGCTGACGGTATATTAATATGAACAGAATCGGCGAAAGATTTAAAATCATCATACCCTGAATAAGTAAGTTTGATAGAATTCTTTATCAGGCTGTTTTTTGTTTCAAGCACAAGATCCTCAAGGTTGATTCCTTCTGATGATATACCAAAATCAGATATGGCAAGGGTCTTGAGTTCAAAACCATTTTCCTGTTGTACGTGAACAAGAATATTTTTTGCAGTTACCTGGTCACCGCGCAAATGCAGTGAATCCATCTGGAAGTCTACGTCATCAAGGCTTAAATGTGCATAGTCAAGACTTTTCTTCGCACTTGTATCCTGAAATGCATTTTGATTGTCAATAAATAATTTTCCATCTGTCCACTTCAAAGCGTCGACATCGAAGCTCCAGGATTTACCAGCAGGTTTTATGGCGGATACCGGTAATTTCTTTACAACTCTTGAAGTAACATAGATAATTGGCTGATCAAAATCCAGATCGCTGATGTCCATAAATTTTCCGGCCATGTCCATCGAATCCAACTCAATATCTGCTCTATTAAAATACATATCGACTAATGTTCCAGTCGAGAAATCATCAAATTTCACATGTAATTTATTTCCGCTCACATTTTTAAGATCAAGAAGGAAAGGGGCAACACCAGTGTCTGCCGGTGGAGGAAACATCCTTATAAGTGCCAGATCAAGATTGGTCAGTGAATCACCTTCCTTCTTTTCAATATTGAGCAAGCCATTTTCAAGAATCACCTGGTTGATCGTCAATCGTTTTGAAAAAAGATCCCAGAGATTTTTGAAATCTACCTCCAGCCTGCCCACATTGATCAATGTATCTGTAGGTCTGTCAGGTGACCCGATAAGGACATCTTTCAACGTCAGATCTGATATGGGGTTGAGGCTGAATCCTCCTATTGATACTTCAGTCTTGAGATTGCGGCTTAGGATCTTACTGACTCTGCCGGCACCCCACATCTGGACGAAAGGGAGCTCAATTACAATCATCAGGATCAGGAAAATGGCGAGCAGAATCAATACAATCCGGCCAAGCCAAAAGAGGATACCTCCTTGTTTCTTTTGTACTGGTGACTTGGATTCCTCGTTTTCTATACTCATTGAATGCTGCTATAACGTCTTATCCTACATTAAGATCATACAGGAGATGCGATTTCATAAACTATTGTATTAATGGTTTTTAGCCTGCTGAAGTTTATTAAATATTGCAATTGCATCCATCGCAGGTTTAACATCATGCACTCTCAGTATGGATGCACCCGCTTCAAGAGCTGCCATATGCAAAGCTGTGGTAGCAAAAAGTGTCTCTTCCACCGGCCGCCTGATGACCTGACTGAGTGATGATTTACGACTCAATCCTATTAAAATAGGGCATTCAAGGAATTTCATTATTTCAAGTTGACGTATGATCAGGAAATTCTGTTCCACTGTCTTTGAAAATCCGAATCCCGGATCGATGATGATATCCCGGATGCCTCGTTGATGAAATATTCTCAATTTATTAACAAAATACGATACCAGGTCCCTGATGAGGTCTTCATAGCCTGTGTGCGTCTGCATATCCGAAGGTTTGCCTCTCATATGCATCAGGACAAAAGCAACTTTAACAGAGGCCACCAGATCGATCATCGCCGGATCCAGCGAACCTCCCGAAATATCATTGACCATGGTCGCCCCGGCTTTGATGCCCTGATCAGCTACTATTGCTCTATAGGTATCTATTGAAATGATCGCATCAGGAAAAGAGGCATGCAGAGCTTCGATAGCAGGGATAACGCGGTCCAATTCCTCCTGAGGTTCTATCTCCATGGCCCCGGGCCTGGTAGACATACCTCCCACATCGAGGATTTTTGCCCCATCTTCAAGCATCTGACCTGCTTTATCCACCATTTCTCCCGCGGTATTTCCGGTCCGGCTTGGGGCATAAAATGAGTCTGGGGTAATATTTAAAATACTCATCACCACAGGAGTAGTGAAATCAAGCAATATCTGACCGCATCTGACAGAATGTGAGGATTGTTCCATTAACAACTGCTTAAAGGCTCATTTTTAATGAATTAAATTAACTTGCGTCAAAATTAATCCATTGGCCAGGACTAA
>JBDUAU010000694.1:0-7415 GCA_040004485.1 Saprospiraceae bacterium | reverse complement strand
CTTCACACGATTCTCAAAAATTGCCTTGTTTTACACTTTCTTTAAATAATAGGGTCAGACAAACCGCACGATTATGATGGATTCACTTATTGCCCGATTTATGGATCAGCTGGAGGAAGCTGTCGAAATTGGAAGAAATGCTGTCATCACACCCTCCAAAAATGATGTCCACCACATTTATGTAGCCGGGCTCGGAGGCTCGGGCATAGGTGCTGATTTTGTTTCTGCTTTTATTCATGATACCTGCAAAGTCCCTTACATCGTCAAAAAAGGCTACTCAGTACCGGCATACGTTGGGCAAAATACTCTTGCCATTGCCAGCTCATATAGCGGAAATACAGAAGAAACTTTGATTTCATATGATAAGATCAAATCTTCAGGTGCACGTATCATCTGTGTGGCATCAGGAGGAAAAATAATCGAAAAGGCTAAGGCCGATGGTTATGATTATATCCAGGTCCCTGGTAATTGGCCTTCACCCAGAGCTTGTCTCGGATATTCATTGACTGCTCAATTGTGGATACTCCATCACCTGGGATATATCACTGATCAGCCCATCAGAGAAATTCAATCTTCGATAGCACTTCTTCGGAAAGAATCAAATCAGATACATGAGGAAGCAAAAAAAATAGCAGCACGTTTATTCCAACACATACCTGTCATCTATATTGAAGACCGCATGGAACCTGTTGCTGTTCGACTGCGTCAACAAATCAATGAAAATGCCAAAGCCCTCGCCTGGACAAATGTTGTACCCGAGATGAATCACAATGAACTCGTAGGATGGACAGAAAAGAATTCAAGTCTCGCAGTTCTTTATCTGCGCAATGAAGATGATTATTCACGCAATTCACTTCGAATGGATATCAATAAAACCATCATCGGTAAATATGCGGATGATATCATTGAAGTGCATTCGAAAGGAAAAACGATGATTGAACGGGCAATGTATCTCGTGCATCTTGGAGACTGGGTCTCCTGGTATCTGTCTCAACTGCGTGGAAAAGATGCACTTGAAGTGAATGTGATTGATTTCCTGAAGGGGGAGTTAGGGAAAGTGAAATAGAATGACGAGTAACGAGTAACGAGTAACGAGTATGGAATAACGAATAACGAGTAACGAGTATGGAATAACGAGTAACGAGTATGGAATTACGAATAACGAGTAACGAATATCGAACACACCGAAGATCTCGCCATACTTAGTCGTGAAGCGTGAACGAATATCGAATGGTGAGTTACGGATTTAGATGGTTGATGAACTGGGGTTGGTGAACTGCAGCACGAGGTTGAGAAATGTAGGCAATGCCCTGAAGATAGTTGATTGTGTCGAAGCATTAGATCTTGAATAGTTCACTAGTTGATATTCAATTCCCCCTTTTTCAGGGGGTAGGGGGCAAAACGGAATTCAATTGTACTTTTACGTCTCAGAATTAAACCACAAAACATATGCCATTGCTTGAAGGAAAAGTCGCTATTGTCACAGGAGGCTCCAGGGGAATAGGGAAAGCTATTGTAGATGCCTTTGCTGCTGAAGGAGCTTCAGTTGCGTTTACATATCTGTCATCAAGAGAAAAAGCAGAAGCTATTGCTGCGGAATGGCAGGCTAAAGGATCAAATGTGATTGCTTGTTATTCGGATGCAAGTTCGTATGTGCATGCGGAGTCGCTTGTTCCTTCTGTCCTCGAACAATTCGGCCGTATCGATATCCTTGTCAATAATGCAGGCATTACAAATGATACGCTCATGCTCAGAATGGATGAAGAGCAATGGGATAGTGTGATTGATACGAATCTCAAATCTGTATTTAATATGACGAAACAATGTATCAAAGTGATGCTTCGTCAGAAATCAGGTTCATTGATCCACATGAGTTCTGTTGTAGGTATTTTCGGAAATGCTGGCCAGGCAAATTATGCGGCTTCAAAAGCAGGTATTATTGGTTTTAGTAAATCAATAGCAAAAGAAGTTGGCTCACGAAATATCAGAAGCAATGTCATCGCACCCGGATTTATCGAATCGGATATGACAGAGGAACTGGATGAAAATATGCGCAAGGCTTTTTTAGCAAATGTGCCGCTCAAAAGATTTGGCCAGGCGAATGAAGTGGCCAGCTTAGCTGTATTTCTCGCTTCTGAAATGTCAAGCTACATCACCGGTCAAACCATCAGTGTCTGTGGCGGATTGAATACATAATTATGAAAATTGTCATTGCACTCCTCTCTTTGGCCTCACTTCTGGTATCCTGTAGTCCTAAGATGCAGATTCGAATGGCAAGCCAGAAGGATGTCCATGTGCTTTCCCGCTCTGATAAGCCTGAACCAAAAATCAGTTCTTGCTACGAACCATTGTCCTATGTCGCTCATCCTGAGCTAATGCCAATGAAATATATCCGGGTCAATTTTCATTTCATGAATTCTACCGATGGCAAATACAACATGCCGAAAGAAGAAGTGACCCGCTATGCCTACGAATGGATAAGCGTTGTGAATAGTAATCTTGAGCATAACATGAAAATGTTTTTGCCTGCCGGTAATCAAACACCTGTTTTGCCAATACCTTATCGATATGTTATTTCTCCCGATGTCACAGTGAAGGGGGATAGCGGTGTTTATTATCATGTCAATGATACATTGTGTTATGCTGTAAAGACAGGACGCGAAAGAAATATAAGTGATAAGCGGGTCATACAGCGATATGCGATCAGGGATGATTCGGTGATGAATATATTTATACAGACGCATCAGCTTGATAGTATAAAATCTCCGACTTATCGACCCGATGCATCCGGTATTTCACTAGGAAGTTCGGTCAAAATATTTGGCCGCTGGTTTGAGCGCCCTAATGTGTGGGGGTTGCGTGCCATCACGAATCATGAACTAGGTCACTCGCTTGGGTTGTCTCATACATGGTTAGGATTCGATGGATGTGATGACACACCCGAGCATCCGAATTGCTGGAACAAAACAGATCTTCCGCCTTGTGATACACTTTATTCTGATAACATGATGGACTACAATGCGCATATGGCTGCACTGACCCCTTGTCAGATCGGTAAGATACTGCTCAACATGGCCAGAATCGGTTCAATTCAGCGTAGTGTACTTGAACCCCGATGGTGTCATCTAGATACGTCTGCAACGATTACGATAATGGATAGTGTAAGATGGGAAGGCAGTGCTGATCTTGAAGGAAATGTGATTATCAATTCAGGTGCAACTCTTGAAATCGGTTGTCGTGTATCGCTTCCCACAGGAGCTTCCATTAAAATAAATCCGGGTGGTAAACTCGTCGTTTTGTCGACGGGAAAGTTACATAATGCATGTGGAGAAATCTGGGGTGGAATAATACTGCTGAAAGAAAAAAAGAATTCAGGGGCGCTTTATCTGATGGAAGGTGCTGTGATTGAAAACACTCCGGAACCACTGGTGACCACACCATGAAATGGACAAGATATGTCTTCTTCATTTTCTGGGCTGTGGCATTGCTCTCTTTTATTCCATCAATCGGAGCCGGCTTTGTTTATGATTTTTTAGGCTGGCAAAAAGAATATAATCGCGGATCATTTGGTGACATCATCAATTGTTTCGGTTATCATGGCAATCATCAGTTTCTTCATTTAGTCTTTTATAGTTTTTATAAAGTATTTGCAACACAGGGGCTTCCGTGGTACTTATTTTTTTGTACCCTACATGCAATCAATGGTTATCTCTTTTATTTGTTGACTTTACGAATTATTCGACAATGGGGAGGAACCATTTCCCCCATTTTTGCTGCGTTGGGCGCATTGGCATTTTTACTCCATCCATACAGTGTCGAACCTGTTGTATGGAAGGTGTGTGTTCATTATATGCTTTCGAGCATTGAGATCATGCTCATCTTTATTTCCTTCCTGCGCTATATGGAATCAGGTGAAAGGAAAATGATACTCTTTGGAGGCATCATCTTTTTGCTCTCCTTATTTACGCTCGAACTTTCATTAATCACACCGCTGGCTATTACATTTTGTGGTTTTATTACTTACATACTTACAGATGAAAAAAAGAAAGAATTGAAATGGGGGTTAAGGTATGCCGGGATGTTATGGATGCTTACGATTTGTTATCTGATATTGAATAAGTTGACACTTGGAAGTATTGTAGGCCATTATGGTGAAAAGGTGCATTTGCACTTTGATTTGATTTCTATTGTATCCACCGAAATGAAATACCTGTTTAAGCACATTTTTTATGCACGATTTTATTCTTATAAAACCAAATCTGTATTATTTGATCAGTTCCTTTCCTATCCTGAAGTCACTTTCTTTTTCCTGACGGTATTGCTATCTGTCTTCATCCTTTATTTTATTAAAGTAAGGCGACTTGCAGCAAAATGGAGTGTTGCTTTCTTCGGCCTTTTTACTTCATTTCTTTATATTTTGCCGGTTGCAAACATTTATTTTTTCCATTTGCAGATTGGGATGAACGACAGGTATAGCTATATACCCATGGCTTTTTTGATTCTGGGCTTTGTGGCTATAGTATCAAAATTTCCACGTTGGCTGAGTTATTCATTGTTCGGTATCATGCTGCTGGTTAATATTTATTTTCAACAAAAAACTTTAAAATACTGGAATGAATCCACTGAGGTTCTGACAGCACTTAAGAAGAATTTCGTGTGGAATGATTCACCTTTTGTTTTTATACTCAATAGTCCTGACAACATGGGAGGCATTGTGATGACATCGATCATCAATGAGCCATCGGGTATTGCAGAATTAATAAATTACCAGACGCCACATCCGTTTAGCGGAAAGATGTTTGATGTCTTTCAATATAATATGACTAGTCCGAATGATGGTGTCAAAGTGGAGCAGGTGGGACCGATGACACTGAAGGTAACATTCAATCAGTGGGGCAATTGGTGGCATAGGAATGGAATAGGTGCCGGAAGTTATGAGAACGAATATTATAAAGCCGATTTACTTGACTATCCTTACCAGGTGACCTTTAAGCTATTGCCTGAAGGGAGTGTAATTCTTTATCAGGTTGGAGGTGAATGGAAAGAGTTTAAAATGGAAAAGGGTTAAACGGTTAAGGGGTTAAATGATTAACTGATCGCACCTGGAATTGAAACTGAGATTCTTTACCCAACCAAGTTATAATATTACAACGTCTATGAGTGGAAAATGGGAGTCACCAATATTTTTAAATGCGTTGCGTTTGAGTTAGATACTGGTTATGCCCTCCATTACCAGGAATCAAAATGAAATATGTATATTTAATATCTCATCAATAAAGACAATATGAAGACTTCCTACCTGATTCCGGCCATCCTGTTTGGTGCAGTTTGTTTGCTGCCTTCGTGTGAAAGTGATAAAGTCGTCACGACGACAGAATATTATTCTCCGGCAGAATATGAATTATTATCTCAGACATTGACACTGCCTTCAACTCCTTATTCCTATTCTCAATTCGAGTTTCAGAATAACAAGAGGAATGATGCTATTGCCACTCTTGGACGGGTATTATTCTATGACAAAAATCTTTCCAGTGACAATAGTGTTTCCTGTGGTTCATGTCATCAGCAGCATTTAGGTTTTGCCGATGATCTCGCTTTTAGTAAAGGAATTGAAAACAGAAGCACGGCGCGAAACACTCTTTCATTGGGCGCTTTCGAAAGTTTTGGAGATTATAGCCAGGATCCCCAAACAAGCCTATTTTGGGATGGCAGGGTAAAAACTCTTCATGATCAGATGATCCAGACGATCAGGAATCCAAATGAAATGGGTCTTGAAATGAGTGATGTTGTCGTCAAGATTAAGGATCTGGACTATTACAAAATACTCGCTCAAAAAGCATTTTTCAATGAAAACCTGAATGAAGAACTGGTGCTCTTTGCACTTGAGAGCTTCATGACATCTATTAATTCCCATTCATCAAAATTTGACATCGCATCTAACCAGAATGGTTTTATTCCGGGTCCATGGGCAGCATTTAATGAACAGGAAAATTTGGGGAAAAGTATATTTATTGACAACTGCATGACATGTCATAGTCAGGGTCTGAATGCCATTTTTGCCAATACAATGCTTCGCAGTGCGAATAATGGCCTTGATCTGAATTATGCAGATAAAGGAGAAGGTGAACATAATCCTTCTCCAGAAGCTTTAGCCATCTTTAAGATCCCTGGACTACGGAATATCGCCTTGACTGCGCCATATATGCATGATGGACGATTTGCCTCACTCGAAGCGGTGGTTGATTTTTACAGTACGGGAATTCAGGATCATCAAAATTTGAATCCATTACTGAAGGATGCAAATGGACATCCGAAGAAATTCAATTTTACAGCTGTTGAAAAAGATGCGTTGGTACAGTTCCTAAATACGCTTACGGATAATACGATGATGAATGAGGTGAAGTGGTCGGATCCGTTCCGCTAGCGTGAGGCGTGAGGCGTGAGACGTGAGACGTGAGATAGAAACGTGAAACGTGAAACGTAAATCTCCCTAATTGTTGATCATTGCACTTAGCATTTCAAAAGCCCTTATTATGAGATCGCCTGTTGGCTGCAGTTCTTCTAAATTACAATAATTTAGTGCAAGTGCTATATCCAGAGCGGTATCCACTTCAATTACCGAGCCTCTTGAAATCTCATAATATCTTTTCCTTTCGGTAATAGATTTTCTGGAGCTACCTTCTGCCAGATTCAGGTGAACTGAAAGTGCGGCTCTCCTGATTTGCTGTGACATACAATACCTTTCGAAATCAGGGAATTGCTTAGTCAATCTGTAGCAAGATAATGCCAAAGCCCTTGAACATATGTAGATATCCAATTTCGTATGGCCTAATTTCAAAAACATAAGCATAGTGTTTAAATAGTAAAGAAACTTTTGTCAAGCTATATGTCTTGAGAAGTACTAAACGTTCCATAAAAATTAAATTATTTTTACTTTTCTTTAAAATTTACATCGTTAGCCTTAAAATTCTATCGATTTAATGACATTTCCTGCGAGTACGATTTCACGTCTCACGCCTCACGTCTCACATAGGCGGGCTTTCCTCGTATACAAATGAAAAACCAATACACTTATGGCGTCATAGCCACCATCCTTGCTGCCATTGTATGGAGTACCGGTGGCGTACTTGTCAAATTAATCTCGCTTGATGCGTTCACTATACTCTTTTATCGAAGCTTATATGCAGGACTGTTTTTCCTGATTGTTTTCCGAAGTGAGGCGATGAAGTTTGACAGGAGGGCCTTGATTGTGAGTCTTTGTTATGCACCTCTTTTGATTTGTTTTGTATGTGCTACAAAGATGACGACAGCGGCTAATGCAATTTTCCTTCAATATATTTCGCCGGCTATTGTATTGATTGTTGAACCCCGGTTGTTGAAAAGGTGCCGGATCCTTTGAATGTAACCCCGTTGAT
>JBDUAU010000506.1:0-7416 GCA_040004485.1 Saprospiraceae bacterium | reverse complement strand
CCACATTCGGCGGCAGGGATTCCTTTATTCACAAAATGAGTCAACCGGGAGCTCCTCCTATTAATTCACGACCGATAGAATCCAGGTCAGCCATTTCAACAAAAGTATTTCCAAATCCGACGAATGGGTATTCCACATTGACCCTGGGACAGGATGCTGTGGATGCAACGATCCACATTTACAATCTCTCAGGTCAATTGTTGAAATCCGATATCCACGTAACAGGGAATAATCTCAAGCTAGATTTTTCATCCTATTCGCCTGGAATGTATATGGTGGAAATCAATGACGGAAATCAATCCTCCATCATCAAGGTGATGCGGGTTGAATAGCAATAGGCAATGAACAATAAACAATGAACAAAATCACAGTTCCCCCTTTAGGGGGCTAGGGGGTAGAAGGGGGCAAACGCTAACAACAAAAAACAAAAATCTAAAATCTAAAACCCAAAATCTATTATCTAAAATCTAAAAATTTAAATCAAATGAAAAATCTACTTACCATTCTCATCACATTCTTCTTCATGATGAATGTAACACTTGCAACCGTACGCACCGTCAGTAACGACCCGACCGGTGGCGCACAATACAGCACCTTATCTGCAGCTTATACCGCGGCTGTAAACGGGGATACGCTTTTATTGGAAGGAACTAACATTACGTATAGTATTACAAGTGCTTCAAATGTGCAGATCCTATGGAACAAATCGCTTACCGTTATCGGCATTGGCATAAATCCGCAAAAACAGAATCCAAGAAGAACAATTATTAATAGTTATAATTCTGGTGCTGGCCCATTAACTCTTCAATCTACAGGTAATGGCTCCAAATTTTATGGTATTGAATTTACTAGCGGATCAAGTGATATTACCTGCGCTTCTGGTGCAAGTAATTATACATTTGAAGATTGTAGATTTAATTCAGGATTTACTTTTAGTAGTATTAGTGTAAGTAATTTTGCTTTCAGGAACTGCGTATTTGATGAGAACAATGTTGTTAACCTTACCCTGGCAACTAATACTACTCAAATAGTATCAAATATATTGATTAGTAATTGTGTTTTTGATGGATCTATTGCCGGAGGTAGCAATCCATATATAAATGTGGTCATTGACCACTGCCTGTTTTTATCAACGACCACCACAATTTTTAGCAATTTACAATTTGCCATTATCACCAACAATATGTTTATGAATATATTTCCAGGTGGTACAACCAATTCTACCTATGTCAATAATTTATGCCGCGTCGCAGGTACATTCCCTCCTGTTGGTGGTGGAGGCAATTCAGGAAGCGGAAACATTGAAGCAACTAATCCGAACCTGGTAACTTATACAGTAGGACAATTATGGGCCACAACATGGGACTTTCACCTCCAAGCTGGCTCTGCAGCTATTGGCACTGCATCCGATGCAACCGATATCGGCGTACATGGCGGAAACTCAAATTTCAGCGAACAGGGTGAGGTATTAATCAACCCGATCATGCGCACGGTTAACATTACGAATCCGACCGTTTCGCCTAACGGCACCCTCAATGTTCTGGTCAACGCCACCAAACCCGATGATAATTAAGCTGCACATGTAGCCCATTTAGTATTCACCCATAAGTCTACGACTATGAAAAAGCTCGTCCTATCAGCTTTACTCATTGCATTGGGTGTGATCAACAGCGTCACCGCTCAAAATCATACGCAGCAGGTAACAGCCATTCAATATTATTTCAACACTGATCCAGGCGTAGGTGTTGCGGGCAATGGAGCCATTGTGCCGATTACCCCCACAGCGGACCTGAATCAATCATTCGCCATTACTATACCTAATACGCTCACCGGTAGTTTCCAAAATTTATATGTGCGCGCAAAGGATGAATATGGGCGTTGGTCGATCCCCGAACGGAGATTGTTCTACATCAACACCATTGCAGGTTCCGCCGTTCAAGACGTTATCGCGTATCAATATTATTTTGACACTGACCCGGGAGTTGGCCTTGCAGGTAACGGAGCGATAGTGCCCATTACTCAAACATCCAATTTCAATCAAACGGTGGCCATCACGGTTCCAAATACCCTAACCGCAGGCTTCCATAATTTATATATACGTACAAAAGATACCGGTGGACAATGGTCCCTGATCGAACGAAGAGTTTTCTACATCAACACCATTTCAGGTTCCGCCGCGCAGGACGTTACGGCGTATCAATATTATTTTGACACGGACCCGGGAGTCGGCCTTGCAGGAAACGGAGCGATAGTACCCATTACTCAAACATCCAATTTCAATCAAACGGTGGCCATCACTGTTCCCAATTCGCTAGCCAATGGATTTCACAATCTATATGTCCGGTCAAAAGATATAGGTGGCCAATGGTCACTCATGGAACGCAGATTGTTTTACATCAGATCCGGGGCTACAGTAACCATAACTGATGTCGCAGCTCTTGAATTTTATTATGACATTGACCCGGGTGTCGGCAATGCAAATCCCTATGCCGTCACCACTTCACCAAACGTAAATATTACAGCCGCATTCGGAGTGCCTTGTCTCAGCACGGGCACGCACTACTTATATGTACGTGCGAAAAATACTTCAGGACGATGGAGCATCATAGAAAAGGATACAATGACCGTCACGTCTGGCGTTACGGCAGCAGTAGTTACTCCTTCGGGCCCCTTGAACATTTGTGCAGGAAGTTCTACTACTTTATCATTTACATCCAGCCCAGGTGTGACCTACCAATGGCTGCTGAATGGAAATGATATTTCAGGAGCAACCGGGAATTCTTATGTAGTCAGTGCAGCCGGAAATTATTCCGTGAAATCTATTTGCGGATCCACCTTCACCACATCAAATGTCGTCGTAGTTAGTGTTCTTCCTCTCCTGACCTATTATGCAGATGCCGATGGCGATGCCTATGGTAATATCGCTGTTACAGTTCAAGGTTGTACAGCACCTTCCGGATATGTAAGCAACAGCACCGACTGCAACGACAATGACAATACGGTGCATGTAGCTCTTCAATATTATATTGATGCTGACCTGGATGGGTTCGGCTCTAACACATCAGCCATGTTATGCTCATCGACTGCACCGTCTGGTTATTCAACTAATCACACGGATTGTGATGATGACAATATCAATATTCATGCGACGGTACTGTATTATGTAGACGCAGATGGTGACGGATATGGTTCAACAACATCAGCAATGCTATGCTCCTTAACAGCACCTGCCGGCTATTCAACTAATAATACTGATTGCAGCGACACTAATGCCAGCATCCATGCTTCAGTTCAATATTATATCGATGCAGACCATGATGGTTATGGATCAACAGCCACAGCTATGGTTTGCGCGCTCACTCCTCCTGTAGGATATTCAACTAATAGCAATGACTGCAATGATACAGTGGCATCTATTCACCCCGGAGCAACAGAAACTTGTAACCTGCTCGATGATGATTGCGATGGCCTCATAGATGAAAACATTGGCAATACATACTATGCCGATGCAGACAATGATGGATATGGAAATTTATCCATTACCATAGTTTCCTGCACGCTTCCGGCAGGTTACGCCGCCAATGGTACGGATTGCGATGATACCAATGCATCCATTCATCCGGGCGCAACTGAGACTTGCAACCAGATCGATGATGATTGCGATGGCGCTGTCGATGAAGGTGTGCTCCTCACCTTTTATGCAGATGCCGATAATGATGGATGGGGTAATGCTTTCATTTCCCAAACAGGCTGCACAGCACCTTCAGGATATGTTACACTTAGTGGTGACTGTAATGATACAAATGCTGCCATCCATCCAGGCGTGTCAGAAACTTGTAATCTAATCGATGATAATTGTAATGGCACCATAGATGAAGGTGTTCAGATTGCTTTTTATGCGGATGGGGATAACGACGGATTTGGTAACCCATCAGTCGTCGTAATGGCTTGCTCACAACCATCCGGATTTGTAATAGACCACACAGATTGCAATGATGCACTTACTTCAGTCCATCCGGGCGCAGTTGAAATGTGCAATGGATATGATGATGATTGTGATGGCCAGGTGGATGAAGGATTTAGCCTTTCCGTTGCTGCTTCATCTATAACTTCTTCGGCTGGCAACTCATTTTGTTCCGGCACGAGTACAACGCTCTCCGTTTCGGGAGGCTCACTCGGAAGTGGAGGAAATTGGGTCTGGTATGAAGGTGGATGTGGTACGGGTTCGTCCATGGGTACAGGAGATAACCTGGTGATTACACCTTCTGCCGGAAATCATACTTACTATGTTCGAGCAGAAGGAAGCTGTAATACTTCCGGATGCGCATCCAAGGCCATAACCGTGAATTCATCCCCGACTTTTACGACATGTCCTTCAGCTAAAACAGTAGGCAATACAACATCATCATGCAGTGCGGTAGCGACCTATACTGTTGCAGCTACCGGAAGTCCTTCTCCCACATTGACTTATTCATTCACAGGTGCGACTGTCGGTAGTGGAAGTGGAACTGGGAGTGGATCCACATTTAATCATGGTGTGACTGCCGTACTAGTTACAGCAACGAATAGTTGCGGAAATTCAAATTGCAGTTTCAATGTGACAGTCAATGATACACATGGTCCTCAATTCATTGGCTGCCCTACTCCTATTACATCAGATGCAGAATCAGGTCAATGGGGTGCCCATGTTTCATGGACGGAACCAACTGCAACGGACAATTGTGCATTTCAAAGTATGACGTCATCTCATTCTCCCGGAGCTTTCTTTAATGTGGGCAGTACGGTAGTGACGTACACGGCAGAGGATGAGAGTGGCAATACAACCATCTGTCAATTTATTGTTTCCGTTACACCTCCAGATCTGGTAGGAAAAACAAACGCCTCCATTTTTACTACAGGCATTCACTTTAGCAATGACAATCCCGATGTAAACTCAACTGTCAATGTCTCTGTTTCGGTCAGCAACAATTCGAATCTGACTGCAGGAAATTTCCATGTAAAACTGGTGGATTTGTTTTCAAATACAACCTATGCTGTTGCTAACATCGCTTCGCTTGAGGCAGGCCAAAGCATCCAGTTGAATTGGGTCGTCAACACGCCAACGATTGATGCTTTCGTACCGATTCAGATCACGGTGGATGCACTCAATGAACTGGATGAATCGAATGAATCAGATAACGTGGCGATCAGACCCTTTGTATGTGGTGATCCAAATATCCTTGGGACCATTAATGTTGCAGCGAATGCTATTCCATCGACTGCACCTGCTGGAGCCACCATTCAACTTTGCGGAAGTGCTTTTTATGCAGACACAGATCCTCCATTGGCAGATCCTTCTGTCGCAGGAGCTGAAATTAAAATCACTGTAGTGGAAACAGGGGAAATCAAAACCGGCCATACGAATGAAAATGGTAACTTCTGTATTTCATATCACACAGCCAATACGCCTCGTCTTTATCACTTCACTGTAGAGATCACAGATAACGTGCTGGGGGGTGAAGCTTCTGGTACGTTCACCTTAACAACCCCACCGCCGCCTCCATGTTACAAGGATTTGTTTGTATCAATGGAACTAACAGGAATTGAATCCCTTGCTGATCCTAAATATACTGTTCCTGTTGGGACTACTTTCTCGGCTATAGTTCATGTCAAGAATAGTTGCCAGGCAGTGACGCAGGCCACCACTTTGTTCATTAGTCTTTCATTAGGTACGCCCGTTCCGGGCCCTTATGTGATTCCAGCATTGGCTCCCGGACAAATTTATAATGTCACGCTTCCTTTGATGACATTGAATACAGTAGGGACGAGTTATATCAGTGCGACGGTGGATTACTACAACACCGTGGTCGAGCAATTCGAAACAAATAATACCGCATATGTATTCTTTAAAGTTTTGCCGGCTTTGCCTGATTTGGTAGCGGGTCGGGGCAGCGTGCTATCTCATTTATTATGTAAACCCGGGAACGAGGTGGTGTTTGGGGTGGGAAATAACGGAATGGTAGCTGCCTATAATTTCAATGCCATATTTGATTTTTATGAAAACAATGTTCTCCAGCAAACGCAGACAGTCATTGTGCCATCACTTCTTCCTGGCAAAAATATCTCTCTTGCCTTCCCAATATCGCTGGTGACAGCTAGCGATTCATTCGCATTGCGTGTGGATGATCCAAACATTATTGAAGAACTATTTGAAACGAACAACAACAGTGGTTTCCACTATGTCTTTGAAGACTGCAAAGCGGACCTGGTGGTTCTTGGTTGTGATTACTTAGATGTCAAACCAGCTAATCCTTCTCCCGGCCAATCTTTGCAGGTGAAAGCTCTTATTGAAAACATAGGTCAATTGCCGGTGACCACTCCATTCAATGTTGAATTTAATATAGCAGGGTCAATAGTGAGCGTTCCTGTCAATACAAGCCTTTCTAGTGGTGACGTTATTACCGTTACTGCATCTGCACCCGCACCATCATTGCCAGGCCAATATGTGTCTGTCACTGCAGATGCATCTAACGTCATCGTCGAAGAGTATGAAGGAAGTACGTATTCGGCGCCATTAAATTTTGATTTTGAATTTGCAATCCTGAATTGTGCAGGCGAGCCTTTTTTTCATGGCACACAATATTATTGCAGTCCTGCCAATATGACGATCGGGCTTTGGAATTTTGGTGTTTATGAAGCCGATGGTTTTGAAACGAAATTTGAAGTCAGTGGTCCCGGTTTAAGTGGATGGGTTGATCTCGGGACAGTATCCCAATACGAGGGCAATAGTTGCGGATGTCCCGGTGGTGTGCATTATCCCAATGCATTCTATTTCCCACAGACGGGAAATTACTCGCTACGCGTCACGCTGGATCCGAATAATGAATTTGCGGAAACAAATGAAAGCAATAATGTTTCGATATACGCGATGAATGTGGTGGAAAGCGTGGAATACAGAATCTTCTCCTCGTATATCACACCTTCCGATCTCAATCCCGACCTGAATGAATCCATCACATTCGATGTTTCGTATGAAAATTTTGGATGCGCCGGTTTTAATCCGATTGAACTCTATGCGGATATAGATGAAATAGCTTTTGATTCGACCATGGTGCCTGCGCTGCCGGCTGGAGGTATCGCCTCTTATAGCTTCCCGAATTCATGGTCTTCTTCTGTACCAGGCTTGCACGTGTTCAGGGCGATTGTAGATCATGATGAGCAGATGACGGAGTCGAATGAAATTAACAATGAAGCCACACGGGCTGTTGTCGTGGGGGAAGCGCCGGATTTTAACGTGATGAGTGTCACTTCTTCGGATGTATCTCCTTCATTTGGTGAGATCATCCAATTGACCTCTACCATTCACAATGATGGAGCATCCACGGGTAGCGGCACATTCCAATTGTTCTATGATGATGGAAATGGTCCTACGCTGAT
>JBDUAU010000359.1:0-7445 GCA_040004485.1 Saprospiraceae bacterium | reverse complement strand
TGCTCAGATCGCTGACTCAATTCGGCACGGTAGGTATTATGATTCTTTATGAAGTTATCCATCTGGCCAGCTACATTATTTGCGTCGCCCCAGCGTCCATATTCTTTCGGCATCTCCACGACTGTTTGTGCAAACATCCGATTTTCGATGGCCAATAATTTTTCAGGTTTATAATTCGTATTCATCAGGTCGGCAAAACGATTGATGAAATATTTTCGAAAGCGTTCGTTCTGCATTCCTCGTTGCCAGAGACTGATGTAGGGATTATTCCCATCCTGCATCTGAAGGAAATCAATGGAATTGAAAGCAGCATTTGTCCAGCTATTCGGTTCCAGGGCGAGTTCAAAATCCTGTATGCCAAAGCGCCATCTGAATCCCGTCTTGTCAGAGCGATAGATTTTAATATTGTTGCCCGGCCAATCTGTGTTTCCGATCCACGACTGTGCGATGATGTAATCGGTGTAATACGTCAGATCAAAGAAGCGATCAGCCTTATCCCAGAAAACGGAATCCGCCGGGTCAATGGCTTTGACACTGTCCACCGCTGCGTAAAAAGGATCAACAGAACCTTTGAGCGCCCGCAGTACAAAAAAGTAGTAAGCACTTTGCGACAGGAGATCCATCGAATCCGGATCTGCTCCATCATACGCTTCATAGAAATCATCATTAAATTTCTCGCGCAGCTCATACAAACCGAAATAAGTACCATTGATATAAACGGTGACAGGGGTATACCCGGCATAGTAATTATGCGTGCCTTCTCCCATGGCTTCCACAGCACATGCATCTTTGTATGGATAGGTGAGGTATTGATTACTTCCATTTCTCAAATAGATGCTACTGTATGTTTTATGATTTGGCTTTGTCGAAATGAAGCTATAGTCTATAGCCTTATCGCCCAACACCGGATGATCGAAGTCAATGCGAAAGGAATGTTGAGGGCTGGCTCTGCTACCACCCAAACCGCCATCGACCTGCATCCCTGCAACTTTGGAAAACACCAATTGATGATCCGTATCATAATACTCCACATGAGCTTCTTTTTCTACCTCCAGATCCCAATGATCAAAGATGCCGTCAGGCCCGAAGAGATTATTACGATCCGTGACGACTGAGAGAATCGGCGTGGTATGATTGATGCCTAAGAGGTATGAAGCACTGCTGACCGGACTGGGCATCACCTGGTCCGCAAGCACCCTCGCTTTCAACACTGCGGAATAATAGATGGTGATCGGAGTGCCATCATAAACTGCCGAATTCACATCCGGATCACTTCCGTCCAGTGTATAATAAAGCGTGGATGGTATTTCATTTGGATTGGTAAGATTGACTTTCACAACACTGTTATAAAGCCCGGCCGGAGTCTCAATCAAAGGAGCATTCAGATAGCCGATGTTTTCTGCTGAGGAATTGTTCGTTTGTTCAGGTGTGCTTTCTGAAAAGAGAGCCTCATGAGTTGATCCATCCGGTAAGCTTCCTACGCTACTATCCAGGTTGACGCAGTTGACATCCAGGTGGCTGACTAATTGTCCTTCAGGATTAAACAAGTAAACTGTTTCACCCTTCTTTGCCAATTTGAAATTGGTGTGGAGGTTAATTGTAGAATTCAATACTTCAAACTCATTGGTCACTTCTGGTTTACCGACCAGCTTCAGGCTGATCTCAATGTAATCATATACTGTATTGGCATCTGTGGACACGACATCAAAGGAGAGACTATCGATATTGCCGGCACTCATATCTGCTGCTGACATTTCTGATGCTGTGATTAAGAACTGAGTTCGTGAACACCAATACCAGTTGCCATAGGGAGCAGGGTAGTCGAAAGGTGAATTTTGATTCGTGGCCTCCCCAATCGTGTGGTTGTCTAATTTAACATTAGGGCGAAAGTTTGATTTGAAACCATAATGCGAAGAGCAGGAAGCCTCACTTCCATCCTGCCAGGCCATTGTAGTGGCGTAAAAAGGCAACTGACTTTGGTTAAAGACGGAATTGGAGGTGTAGCCCAGGCTGCTATAGGAACAAATATTGACTAATACGTTTGATACGCCATCCCAGTAAAAAGGGTTGTCGAAGGCATGGCTATTCCAACCCGTCACAGGTGTAAACGTACCGCTATTGGCCACTGTATTAAAGGCGGTCAGGGGCTTTCGATCCTTTCCACTGCAATAGATGATTCGGTATTCACCGGGGGCCAGTTTGGTATTTGGGAAAACCCATTTGGCGGGCACATCTTCATCATCTGTGAGGGCATATCCGATTAAATTGACCGTATCAGAGCCGGAATTATAGAGCTCAATCCAGTCCGGGAATTCCCCATCTTCATCGGCAAGCATGGAATAGTTTCGATTGGATCCTTCATTGATCATCACCTGAGCGTTGATCAAAGTCAAAGGAGACAAAAGCAATACGATAGCGGCAAGGGTTCTGACGTACATCATTATAGGGTAGAGTTATGATCGGGGCACTAATATAGCAGCATTCTTTATGGATGAGCGTCCCCGCCCTAAAGGGCAGGGTTAGGATGGACTAGGTTCCTAACCTCGCCCTTCAGGGCGTGGCTAAGATGGACTACGTTCTTTAACCCTGCCCTTCAGGGCGGGGGTAAGGCTGAGGGAAGGGCGCTCAGTGTGGGGATAAGATGGACTTTGCTCCTAACCTCGCCCTTCAGGGCGGGGTAGGGCATAGCCCCCCACCCCTATTTCCCATCACTTTTTCCCCTAACTTTCTATAGCTATAGCATTGCCCCTTCACCAGGGCCATGCATTTTTAACCAGTTGTAAAACAAATTCACATGGAAAACGTAAGTGTTCTTATTCATGCCGTTTGGGGTACCAAATACAGAGCCGCTTTACTTACTTCAGAAATTCGATCGCTATTATTTGCGCATATGAAAGAAAATGCAGCAAAGCGAAATATTCGAATTGTGATAATTAACGGAATGCCAGATCATGTTCATTGTCTATTTTACCTCAATCCGGAATTTTCAGTGGAGAAAACAATGGGATTAATAAAAGGTGAATCATCATTTTGGTTAAATAAGGAGAAGCTGATTATAAAACCTTTTAAATGGGCCCGTGGATATTATGCGAGGTACGTAGGTGTGGGCGAGAAACAAATTGTGATAAAATACATTGAAAATCAGCAGATCCATCATCAGGAGGAAAATTATTTTAAAGCCAGTGAGGATTTTCTTAAAACATGTAAATTCGATTGAGGATGAGTAGCAATAAGGCTAAAACCAATCGTGTATGGCTTCGGGATGACAGAGACCCCGACATCTTCAGTATTCCATGCTAATCAGAAATGACCAATTTTAATCACCCTAACATTCTTCTGGCAAATGTGTCACCGAAAGTTAGATATCATATTGAAAGACTCCACAGGACAAATGAATACCAATCAAATTCTTGCTGACCGGTATCTATTTTTCAATACCCAGCTTTTCATGCAGTAATTTTTCGTCATTGGTTTCAAATAAAGGGTTGTGAAATTTATGCAATTTGGAGAGCATATTTAATAACATCATTTTTTCCTGCCCGCTAAGATTACCTGTTACAAGGGAAGCCATTTTTTGCATCCGGCTCCGAATAGCATTTATTTCATTCAGACCATCAGGCGTAATCTCAAGTAACTTACTCCGTTTATCACCAGGGTTATTGGACTCCTTAATTAGTTTCTGGCGAAGCAATCGCTTTAATACCTCATTGCCTGATGATTTTTCGGTTATATTTTTACGGATGACATCGGCTTTCTTTAATTGCTTATCAGGCATTAATGTTGCCAATACACCTAAATCATCGATCGAATAAATATGGGAATGTTTAAAAATTTTCCTCGAATAAAACAATGCATATTTATACATGAAGATGATCAGCATGGTAATGGCGGATTCAGTGTTTTCAGGTAAATCCTTGTCTGCCTTTTTGGTGGCATTCACTTCAACAGATAGCCAGTTGGCAAATTTTTTATCATCCCATGGCTCCCCATCCGAAAGCTGATCTTCATATTTTTCTGCCCAGTCAATCAGCCTTTTCATGTTGGAAAATTTTTTTTCCATTTTTATGGATTTCATAGAACAAAAGTAGTTATTTATAGTTTGGTATAATTCTATTTGTTGTTATTTCTACAGCAATATAGTTTTATAACAGACTAATAACCAATAAAAATGTATAAAAGTAAATTCGGCCAAAACGGCCATTTTTTGAAATACTTCATGGTTTCTGTTGTCATGTACTTCATGGTTGGTGCTGTGTTTGCCCAAAAAACCGGCAGTATCAGCGGAACCATCCTTGAAAAAAATACACAGTTATCCCTGCCCGGAGCAAATATTTACCTGACAGGCACTGACTTGGGGACTGCTTCAGATTCAAATGGCAGGTTTCGGATTTTGAATATCCCGGTCAAAACATACAATCTTGTCATAAGCTTTGTAGGCTTTAAAACATTTACGCTTTATAATATTGTTGTCAGCAGCGGGAATGAAAATGTCTTCAATATTGAGCTGGAAGAGGATGCAACAGCGTTGGGAGAAGTAGTTGTTACGGTGAATAAACGAAGTGTTATTGCAGCCTCACTGGAAACACCTCTTAGCGTTCAAAGATTGACTTTTGAAGAAATAAGGAGTAACCCCGGTGGTAGTTTTGACATTAGCAAAGTAATTCAAACATTGCCTGGGGTAGGTGGTGGTCAACAGGGTGGTTCATTTCGTAATGATATCATTATTCGAGGTGGTGCTTCCAACGAAAATGTATTTTATTTAGATGGCATTGAAATACCGGTGATTAATCACTTTCAAACACAAGGTGGTAGCGGCGGTCCGCAGGGAATTTTAAATACATTTTTTATTGAGGATGTAAAACTGAGTTCTTCTGCTTTTGATGCACGATATGATAATGCCCTCAGCAGTGTATTTCAGTTTAAACAAAAAGTGGGTAATGCAAACAAATTCCAGGGTAATGTCCGGGCAAGTATTCTCGAAACTGCCATTACACTGGAAGGTCCCTTATCCGGAAATAAAAAAACAACTTTTTTAGCATCTGCCCGAAAATCATATTTTCAGATTCTGCGTGCAGCCCTTGATGCGCCATTTCTGCCAAATTATTGGGATTTTCAAACAAAAATCACCCATATAATTAATGATAAAACGACCCTCAATTTTATTGGCATTGGTGCTATTGATAATTTTAAGTTTGTTCCGGCAAAAAATATTACACCTGATAAATTATATCTGGTAAATTCAAATGCAATTATACAGCAATGGAATTATACAGTAGGTGCGTCCCTTAAAAGAAGCCTCTCTAATGGTTATTGGAGTTTGGCTTTGAGCCGAACAAGGTTTAATAATAACCTGCAAAAATTTGAGGATAATGAAAACCCAACATCAGCCACTCAAACCCTGGATTTTGTAAGTAATGAAACAGAAACCAAACTGCGGTTTGACGTCAATAAATATATAAACGGCTGGAAATTGGCTTTTGGAGCCTCAACTCAACTGGCAGAATACGACAATAACACTTTTGCAGTATTACAAAAAGAAGTGAGAGATGCAAATGACAGTATTGTACAACCAGGTATAAATCAAAACTTTTCAAGTCCATTAAATCCTTTTGTACGCGTAGGTGCTTTCGTGCAGATAAGTAAAAGAGCAATGAATGACAGGCTGGGCATAAGTGGAGGTGTTCGGACAGACATGAACACATTTACAACAGATGGCATGAATGGCTTGCAAACCTTATCCCCAAGAATTTCATTTAGCTATGTATTGGCAGACAAGTGGACAGCAAATGCATCTGCGGGTATCTATTATAAATTGCCTGTTTATACCATTTTGGGTTATGCAGATAACAATAATGTGCTGGTAAATAAAAATGCAAAATACACGCGTTCAATCCACTATACAACAGGTATTGAGTTCTTGCCAAATGAAGGATTACGGTTTACGGTGGAGGGGTTTTATAAACGGTACGGCAATGTTGCGGTATCCGCAAGAGATGGAATTTCATTAGCTAACCTCGGAACTGATTTTACAGCGCTTGGTAACGAGGCAGTAAATACAAATGGCAAAGGCAAAGCTTATGGCATTGAGTTTTTTGTACAGAAAAAATTGACAGAGAAATTCTTTGGTATTCTTTCTTATACCTATTACCGCAGTTTGTATAGCGGTGCAGATCATAAATTGGTTGAGAGTAGCTGGGATAACAGACATTTGTTATCCATAACCTGGGGTTACAAATTTCCTCGTAACTGGGAACTGGGTTTAAAGTTTCGTTATCAGGGTGGTTCTCCTTACACACCATTTGATGAAGCAGCTTCCAGATTAAATTATGCATCGCAAGGAAAAGGCACCCTGGATTATGCAAGATTAAATACTCAGCGTTTGAATGGATTTAACAGCAGTGATATAAGGATTGATAAAAAGATTAACCTGAAAAATCTCACCATTGATTTGTTCCTGGATGTTACCAACTGGTATGTAGCAAAAAATCCGGTTATACCGGAATATACCTGGGAAAGAACAGATGACAACCGAACTTTTAAAACAACTGACGGCCTGCCGATTAAAACAGATGGAAGTAATGCCATACCGACCAATGTCAAAAATGATGATCCAAGTGTGATTCCTACCCTTGGTGTGATTGTTGAATTTTAATTCTAGAGTACAGATGATCATTTTAAGAAGCAGAGATTGGAAACAAATGGTTTTCAATCTTTGCTGACACGGAGACCCGATTTCCCAGGTTTGCTGACATTTACACTAACCTCGACAACTAAACAGCACAAATTATTTGACTCGGTCCAAATGGTTAGAGAGATTCGTGACGCCATGTCCCGTCAACGGACAGCTCCAAACTTAGATCTCAATGAATTTGAGGGGATTGAGCAGAAATGGACTAACCTTTTGGAACAGCAAGAAAAAAACAAGACAAACAAAGTCGCCTGAACCAAGAAGTTTTCGGAGAATCGCGCCGGACATAACAACGGCTCCTAAAATCAATGGCGGGTATCCGATTCAGTTTATTATCTTGATTCAGATTATCGAGACCTGGCAGACGATCGCATTGAGCCGCCATTGCCCATACCCCTGATTGTTCGTTATCAGCTTTAAATACGACATCAATCATCATTAACCGACAAAATATGGACAGAAAAGATTTTTTAAAAACAGGGCTGGTACTTGGTGGGTCAACACTTATTCCTTCAGGTTCTTTAATTAATCAAAACCTGACCGATAACAACATTGACAAGCTTGTTGATAACGACGGTAACTTTATTCTTCAACCACTGACTTATTCCAACAATCATCTGGAGCCATATATGGACGAAGAAACTTTACATCTCCATTACACATTTCATCACGGTGGGGCAGTGAAGGGTGCAAATAAGGACTTACAAATGATTAAAAAAGCAATGGACGACAACAATCTTGAAACCATTGACTTTTG
>JBDUAU010000283.1:0-7445 GCA_040004485.1 Saprospiraceae bacterium | reverse complement strand
AAGTGCTTTTAATAATTTCAAGATTTGTCATTGCATTTTTATTAGAGAAATAGTTGAAACCAATACAATCATTGTCAGATTGAACATTAAAAATGATTTTACCATTTCATTTCTCCGGTGTTTACCTTCGCTCCTATTTGCAAGGCAACGTCAAAAGTAAGTGCAGGATATTTTGCTTTTAAGGATGCCATTAAAGCTTCTGAAGTTTTATTAGATTTCAGCGCTTCTTCGTAGAATTGGATATAACTTTTTGTATGGTGTACTGCGGTCATATCGAATGCTGATGCTGATTTTGCATGAGCCGGAATTACAATGGCAGCATCTAATGATTCAATTTTATCCAACACATTTATCCATTGTTTACGGGCTTCCGCTGTCTGTGCATCCGCCATCCAGAGATGAAATGTAGTGCCGAAAACATTGATACCCCCTATTACTGCTTTACCAGAAGGTATCCAAACAAAAGTTTTCGATGGAAATTCTTCTAAACCTACAATTTCTAATTTCTGTCCCTCCAAATCAATCGTGTTGCCCTTTAAAACTTGTGGTAAAATCACATTTGATGTGATGCTTTTACCTAACCTTTCTCCCCAAACTTCCAATTTCTTTTGAGCTGTTGCTTTGATATGCTCTACTGTTGCAGGCGAAGCATAAACGGTAACTTCGGGGAAATATTTCTTAAATACTTCTAAGCCAAAATAGAAATCAGGATCGCCATGGGAAATATAAATAGTGGTAAGTTTTTTACCACTCGTTTTAATTTCTTGTGCCACTCTTTCGGCATCTGCCAAAGTGAATTGTGCGTCAATTAAGACGGCATCTGATTTTCCTGAAACGATGACCGAGGCTACACCAAAACTGCTTTCTGCTGCATTGTAAACCTGAAGTCGTAAACTGCCTGTTTCAATCGATTTAAAAATTTGTGCTGTAGAGTCCATTTTGATGAAAATTAAACTTGTTAGAAATGCTGTTGAAAATCCTGAAGCATTTATAGATATAAATGCTGCCGCAAAGATGCAATCAAGTCATGCCTGAAAACATTGAACAAGTTCAATAAATGAAAGACTTATTTCCCTTTGGTGCCATTTTTTCTGATTTTACTCAGATACTCGTGACTAATGCCAAGGTATGCCGCTATTTGAAGATTGGTAAGTCGTTGAAAAAGTCCGGGATATTTTTCAATAAAATCAGCGTAACGCTGGTCAGCAGTTTTACTCAAATTGTCTATCATTCTTCTCTGTAAAGCAACATGCGTTTTTTGCGTCATGATCCGAAACAGCTTTTCTATCATCGGCAAATTTGCATACGCACGGTCTTTATCCTTTTTTGAAATGAGAAGTACGGTACTATCCTCCAGCGCATCTATAAAAAGTTGCGATGGTTTTTGATTCGTGAAGCTATCTATATCCGAAATCCACCAATTTTCCGGTGCAAAATAAAGTATTTGCTCAAAGCCATTTTGGTCAATATGGTATACACGAAAAAGTCCTTTCGTTACAAATCCTTCAAAATTGCAAACCTCACCTTCTCTCAACAGAAACGTTTTCCTTTTACAATTTTTTTCTTTAAATAAAGCGCAAAACTCTTCCAGCTCCTTTGAGGTAAGGGATATATGGTTGGCAATATTTTGTTTGAGAAGATCCTTCATTTTGTACGGTTATTTCCTGATAATTCTATTCCTGTCCAGTTTTCCCCAATCTTTAAGCGCCGCCATTACAAGATGCAATGTATAGGAATGTTCAGTAAGTTCATATTCAACTGTGCGTATTTCCCGGATACGATCTTGTAGTTCGTTGAAATAGTTCATAGAACTGCCTGATTTGAAACGGTCATCATTCAGGGTAAAACCTTTGATGATGTATTCTTTCAGGCGCTGGGTAGCCCATATGCGAAATTGTGCTCCCTGCTGCGATTTTACCCGGTAGCCTACGGAAATAATAGTATGCTAAAATCAGTTTTGCGAATAGAATGTTAGTAAGTTGATTGCTACAAAAATATAGCACGGCGTATGTCTGCGCTGTGGTAATCGAAAGCTGCAAAAACTTATTTCAATGCACGAGAAACTTAGCAATTGATCTGGAGTGATCTTTCAAATCAATAACGGCCAGGATGTACATACCCGGATTAAGGTTTTTATGAATAGATAGCTTGTCAGCTATATTATCTTCGAAAGGAATCTCTTCGATCACCTGACCCTGGAGATTCGCTATTTGGATAATAAGGTGATGAGAAGCATTAAATCCCTGAAGGTATACCACAAAATCTCCTGTACCAGGATTTGGATAAATCAATGCTCTTTTATGATCGGCCAAATCATAAACTCCGTTGACGCCTTCGATAGTGTTAATGACCGTATTGGTTATTTCCCCAGGCACCTGATCAAAATAGATATAGCCTGTATTCTCTATAACAGATCCTTTCGCCACATCTACCAATGGATGGACTCCATAGGTGACAAAGGCATGGCTAAGATTTGAGGAAAATGCGGTATCCAGAAGAAACACTTCATCAAAAATAAATTTGATTGCGCGTCCTTCCATTTCAATACGCACAGGATGGCTTTGATCAAGTATCCTGAATGTACTCATGTCAATAAAAGGAGATAACGTATCGTATATGATCGCATCACGCACTTCGTCGATTGTATTATTCTGGATCTCAACTGTGTAAATCAATTCTTCGTCTTTAGAAATGATGTTGTCAGTAGTGCCATCGTCGGGTGAGACAAATTTTCTTTCTGTTTCGATAGCTGCACATGAAAAGAGCCTTGCATACTGCTGGTGATAAACAGAATCCCCGACCGCTGCATCAATGGTAAAATAAATCGAATCGGCATTTGATAATGTGGTTGGATTCTTAAAATAGGCCTGAATTTTATAAACCTCTGCCGGGCGAAGGGATCCAACGTTCCAGCTTACCGTATGATTTAGTTGATCCACCGTATCAGGTGCCGGAATAGAAAATGCAAATAACAATCCTTCATCAAAATCAATGGTAAGTGCACCATCTGCTATTTCCGTCCCTTGGTTTTCAACTTTCACATCAAGGGTACCATATCTGGAACACCTGTACTCAGAGCCAAATACCTGAAGGTCGATAGCACTGGTGTCTTTAGCATGGTAAACACCAAAATGATAAAATCGATTTTGCGGGTTATTGTCTTCGAAGGAAATGGTATAAGAAGGTTGCGAAGTCAATTGCCAACCAGCAGGTACAATTGCGTTGACTGTATAGCTATTGCCATCCACCGCATTAAAAAAGTATTTGCCTTCCATGTTGCTCACAAATTCAGCGCCGGTTTGAGGCACTTCTACTTTCATGTTTGGCACACCTTTTTCATTATTATTCCATATACCATCCTGATTTTGATCATAATAAAAGTTTCCGGAAATACCTTCGTACGAGCAATCAATAGCAAGGATGGATGAGCATGAATTTAAGCCCCCGACGATGCTCAAATCAATGCCGGCCTCCCTGGAGCGGCAAATGAATGGAACATTGCAAATCTCCAAAGCATTATTATTCCATAATGCGATGTAATCATCCACCATAAGATTTTCATCAAAAGAGCCAATCGATTTTAAATAATTACAATCCTTAATACTCAAATATCCAACCACATGCCGGAGCCTGGTTGCAAAACTGAAATGAGTATTATCTGTAGTAATTTCTGCATTGCCACCGATGTATGTCAGATTTTGAAATGCATTATTCACCAGCCCTTTTGGCAGATTGATAATCATATTGGATCGTATGGAATCCAGGTGATGAAATCCCGAAAAAGAAACGGTGCCCGTCGTATTCAGATTTAATTGAAGGGTACTGATCGAACCTGTTAAGGCCGGGAAAATATTTCCACCTTTAAATTTTGGCGCATCAATGATTGAGATCGATAATCCAACATGCTTCAAAGAAGGAAATGTGGGTATTCGCAATAATTCAGGATCGAGTTCAAACGAAATGCCGGAATTAACCGACTCGAGTTTTTCAAAGCCGCTCACTGTTTGAAGCTTTGGTGACCGCGTGATGTTAAGGCTCTTCCCGATGTGTGCGAGAGCATTGAAAGAATCTATACGGATCACATTAGCCATATTGAGGATTAAGATAAATTCACCCACCTCCTTCAGGCTATGCATTTCTGTAATCGCGGTTAACCCGGGAATCTGATTCAACCTTAAACTCTTTTGGACATACTCGACATTATGAAGTCCATACAAGCTGGTCAGACTGTTCAACTCGGCTGCCTGAAGATCTCCATTGACCCGTTTGATATTTTGAAAAGGAGTAAGGTCTATAATTTCCGGACTGGCCTGAAAGCTTATGATCAGACTACCGTTTATTTCCTCACAATTAGGATAATTGGCAAGAAATGCATTCACCTGGTTCTGATTGTATACATAGACGCTACCGGGAGGACATTGAGCCAGGAGTTCGTTAGTCAGGAAATTAATGATAAGAATAAGCGCTACATAAAAAAATGTTGTGGTATGTTTCATTCCTAAGTGTTGTTTAATGGAGTTTTTTAATCTGGTTAAATTTAAAAACGATAAGGTTGTTCCCAAGATAAAAATAATCTGGTAACTATCGCATACAAACTCAGGAAGTTATGATCTTCCTCTCATCAGCGTTTTTTTAAATTTATTTCAGGGATAACGTTTTCACTAATATCTAAAAAGGTGCCTGATGGCTACTTCACGTTTATTACTAATTAATGAATGGAAGTCGCGAGCTTATCCACAATTGTTTTCTTCCTTTCAAGGCACTTATTTATGCTCCTGCAAATCTTCCATCAACTGCGACGCAAAATCTTCAAAATCATTTTCTGTTACTATATTCATGGTAGATGTGCCGGAAGAATTATTTAGTACGGCCATAATAAATTTTGTTAATTCCGGGCTGTCAGGCATCTTCGCCAGTAAATGAAACTGCGTTTCTTCAGATTGTGTCCCTACTTCATGCAACAAGCCACTATACTTTAGGACTTTATCCTTGATTCTACTTTCATTCGATAGATTAAAAGCAGCCGGCTCCAGCACATGTAACTTGCCATTTTGAACGGCATGCTCCAATTCAAGTTCTGTATGCAGCGTTTTAATTATCTTTTTACCAAATCGATGAGTGATGTTTAGCTTTTCAAAATAAGGCTTGTAGATCTTTTGCCACACATCAGCATCAGAATGCACTTCTTCTTCCTTGGTAATTTCGGGATTAACTATTCTACTGAAAAGATCATCAAAGGCTACATCAAGAGATAGATCAATCCCCGAATTGACTATATCAAAATATAAGGATGAATTATCCAACGGCAAGACTGATGTTGTGATTTGCTCAAGAGAATGATTATGGTATGTATCCAATTCATTTAACTTTTGCAATCCAATCGCGTTTATCAATTCACTAATTCCTTTGAGCGAACTTATAAAAAGCCTGGAATGAACTCCTGGAAATAGATGATGTACCCGACCGATATGTTGGATCACTTTACATTTCAAAAACTTGTGTTCCTGACTATACATGACTATCCCCACGTTCGAAAATTCACCAGAGACCTGATCTGGTCTATATCGAAGGATCTGATATTGAAAGGTTATCATTTTAAAATTGTCTGAATGTTATTAATAAATTCCGCTTCGTGACTTCGTACAGCAGTCACATGTTTCTCGATTTGACGCAGCCTGACCTCATCTTTCCATTATTCAGAGGAAGGAATCCTTCTCCAGTAAATCTGAAAAAGCCTTTCCTAGTTTTTCGTCAGTATATTTCATTTTTGAGGCTTCAATTTTATAATGTCCTGCTCTAACTCATTCAAGCTTTGCTCCTTCTCTGCTGATTTTTGGGTAAGGCTGTACTTTTCAAATTCTTCACCTGACTTTTGAAGTGCCATTTCGTGGCTGACTTTTCCGGCGTGGGTCAACAATTCTCTACCGTTGAGTTGCAAAATACTATCTAACCGGCTGATCCAGTCAGCCATGTACATAGGTGTCCGTTGTTGCGCCATTGTTTCGGCAAAAGCCAGGTATTGTTCTACCAGGAGGCCGAGTAGTTTGATCTCATCTTCGGTCAGGTAGTTTTTGGCAATGCTGACATCAGACTTCCTAACAGAAGTTGTATTTTTTTTGTCATAAGATTGCATGCCCAGTAATGGCAAGGTGGCATCCACTCTACGATACACGAGTTCGGCCGCCGTCTGCTCACTGATTGCCCACAGCAATTTGTTTTGAACTAACTTAAAGAACTCAATTGTATTTTCGTCCCGGGGGTCATAATCAATGCTGGTGGTATAGATGTCTTTGATTTTCTGGTAGAAGAACCGTTCCGACAGACGTATTTCCCGGATGCGTTCCTGCAGCTCGTTGAAATAGTTCATTGATGTGCCGGATTTGAAACGGTCGTCGTTGAGTGTGAAACCCTTGATGATGTATTCTTTAAGCCGTTGCGTAGCCCATATACGAAATTGTGTGCCCTGCTGCGATTTTACCCGGTAGCCTACGGAAATGATGACATCCAGGTTGTATCCGTATAATTCTACCTCCTGGGTTTTTCCAGCAATGGCGCCATGTTGAGTGGTTATTCGGAATTTCCGAACTACCACTTTTTCGTCTAGTTCTCCTTCAGCAAAGACATTCTTGATATGCTCGTTAATGGTCGATTTAGCTTTGCCAAAAAGTGTTGCCATTTGGTCTTGTGTAAGCCAGACCGTTTCTTCTTCCAGGCGGACATCAATTTTGATGCTTCCGTCAGGATTTTGGTATAGGATGAGTTCGCTGTTCATTTCAAATCATTGAATATTTGTCCGGTATTTTAGCAAATAAACCGGACATTTTCAAATAGGCAGACTTTCAACAAGCATTCAATTTGGACATTTGTTGAACTAACCCTACCATGGATCACTTCTCTGATGCCTAAACTTACCACTAAAAACAACTCTATCCTGACAAACTCAACCTCCTTATTTTAAAAATTCTAATCTCTCATCACGACACCATCGGCCAGGTTGCTTCATGTTCGTTACTAGTTATTGCGATCATTAAGTTCAAGCAAATAATTAGCTATTAATTTTGTTTCCATAGGTGAAAAGCTGGGTTTGAAATATTCTACATAGTTCCTAAGCTCTTTTAAAGTCAATATTTTGACATACTGAAACTCTTCTATTGGTTTATGATTGATCAGGACGATCAGATTCCTGATCGGGACTTTTCTTTCTCCCCAGTGATGTCGGAGAATGGAACTTACTTCCTCTCCATTCAAAGTCCTGTATAGGGCATAGCTTGTTCTTTTGATTTGCTCAACAGGTGAACGTAAGGTTAGATTGTTCAATGACTCTTCGCTCCAATTCTTGGTTTCGATAAGAAAAACTCCGGAGGGGGCGATTAGGATGTGATCTATTTGAACTGACTTTATATAGTCGTCCTCCTGGCTACGGTATAATGCCGGATGAAATGAGC
>JBDUAU010000093.1:0-2248 GCA_040004485.1 Saprospiraceae bacterium | reverse complement strand
GTAACATCACCAATAATCCTGATCGCCAGTCCGGGACCCGGAAAAGGATGTCGCTCTAAAATTTCAGAAGGAATGTGAAGTGCATAGCCAACTTTTCTTACTTCATCTTTAAACAACATTCTCAATGGCTCCAGGATTTTCAGCTTGAGTGTATCCGGAAGGCCACCGACATTGTGATGAGACTTAATTGTTGCGGAAGGGCCATGTACAGAAATCGATTCAATCACATCAGGATAAATCGTCCCCTGGCCTAACCATTTTACTTTTGGAAAAGCTGCAGATTCTTCTTCAAATACTTCGATGAATAAACGACCGATCGCTTTTCTCTTTGTTTCAGGATCAATGATGCCGGCCAACGCTCCATAGAATTTTTCCCTGGCATCAATACCATGTACATTCAGCCCCATCTCGGCATACCGGTCTAAAACCCGGCGAAATTCATTTTTCCGTAAAAGTCCATTATCAATAAAAAAACAATGAAGCTTATCGCCTATTGCTTTATGAATTAATTGTGCGCCTACTGTACTATCCACTCCACCGGACAATGCCATCAGCACTTCTTCACCATTCGTTTGCAGTTGAATTTGCTGTACAGTCTCTTCAATAAATAATTCAGGAGTCCATCTTTCTTTAAACCCTGCAATCCCTCTTAGAAAATTTGTCAGCAACTGGGTACCTATGATGGAATGCGTGACTTCCGGATGAAACTGAACACCACATACCATTTGATCATACTGTCCCGCTGAACTTGCATATGCAGCAACAGGTATGCTCTCCGTATCTGCTAGTAACTGGTATCCTGCAGGAATCTCAAGAATACTATCCCCATGCGACATCCAGACCTGTGAACCATCCGGTATTCCGGCGAAGAGTGGATGTTGAGGTGTACGAATATGAAGCTTTGCTTTTCCATATTCTCGCTTATCCGATCTGGCGACTTTACCACCGTATTCATCAGCGATATACTGAGCTCCATAACAAATCCCAAGGATTGGTACTTTGCCTATCCAGGATTTTAAATCTGGTCGAAGAGCATTAGTGTCTTTTACAGAAAATGGACTTCCTGAAAGGATCAATGCTTTGACACCGGCAGGGATTTGTGCAGGAAGTGAATGGTAAGGAATGATCTCACTGAAGATCTCTGCCTCTCTCACCCGGCGTGCAATCAACTGTGTGTATTGTGCGCCGAAATCCAGAATTAGTGCTTTTTCCTGCATCAGGTATAGCCTATGATTATTTTAAATTAATATCAGTTTTAATTTCTTCTCATGGATTATTCTTCTCCACTACTCTTCTAACAATCCACGACCTTCTTTCTTGATTTTTTGTTCTTCACTTAGTGTCTTCATAAGCTTGTCCAGTATACCATTGACAAAGTCTTTACTCTTGGGTGTACTGTATTCCTTGGAAACATCTACATATTCGTCAAGCGTCACTTTGGTAGGTATGGTAGGAAAAAATAAAAATTCAACCAATGCCATTTTTATAATGATGACATCCAGAACCGCAAGCCGTTCCATGTCCCAGTTTTTGAGTGTCGGCTCGATCAGTTTTTCAAGTTCCTCATTTTGCTCCATCGTCACAGCGATGAGTTTCCGACCAAAATCAATCACGGTATCATCATCAGGGCGATACTCATCAAAAAATCTGTCATTTTTTTCCGGTAGCTGCTTAATGATCTTTTTAAAAGCGCCAATCACGAGTGATTTGTCTTCCTGCCAGAAGGGATATTGATCATCTACGATTTCCTCATAGATTTCATTCTTACGGATATCTCTGTAAATATTGAGCAGAAATTCTCTGTGGCCTGCTTCATCAACATCTGAAAAAATGTATTTTTTATATTCAGTTGTTTTTGCAAATGAATTATACATTTTCAACAGCATATCCGGATCAAGGCGGGAACGGAAAGCTCTGTCATCAAAATATTTCCTGAGGACTTTATTGTTGAAAAGGCTTTGGATAAGGTCATTTTCAAAAAGCTTCGAATTCCAGTTCAGATCATCCTGGTCAGGACGCAACTTCCCATGACGGGTGTCCCTGTCGACAACAGCATAGTGTGTGATTTCCATCATGAGGTACAGGTTGAAGAGCAGGCTCTCAAAAGCCAGATCTACAGCCGTGTCATAACGGGTTAAGATCTCTTCGTGGGTTACTCCCGGGTCACGATCAAGCGAGTAGAGCAACTGCATTACTTTGACCCTTATACTTCTCCTGCTTACCATATGGGATTCTACCTCAGATTAAT
>JBDUAU010000187.1:0-7487 GCA_040004485.1 Saprospiraceae bacterium | reverse complement strand
GCAGGGAAGAACGTGCGCCCAAAAGAGATAAATATGCAGATAAGCCTGAACCAGCAAAGAGAGGTGCTGACAGACCAAAAGTAAAATTTGCACCACTTGTCATCAATCTCGGTACAGTCAATAAATTTAATCCGAAGGAACTCTTATCGCTGATCAATCAATACATGCCTGACCAGGAAGCACAGGTTGGCAAGATTGAAGTCAGTTATACGCACACCATTTTTGATGTTGATGCAGAATATCAGGATCAGGTGATCGGTGCGTTTCGTAAAGCACAATACAGAGGCACGAAAATCATTGTTGATCAGACGAGGAAGAAGAAGAACAAGGAAATTTAGACTCCGTCACTTCGCTGCTTACATGACAAGTCCTGTAAGGCTCAGTTTCTCCACTGTATTCCTGCACTTAACTTATTCCACTTTGTGGAATGATGTTTTCATTCCGGAAACCCCGGGGTATTCTTAACTTTCAGTGATCGACATGAATTTGTAAATTTCATATTCAATTCGCAAATATGAGACGGACTGAATTTCTGATGTCATTTTTTATTATCATTTTACTTCTGCCAAAAGTAAAAGCACAATCGGTTTCTGCAGCCGAGTTGGTACGAGTTCCGTTTACGAGTCATCATCATAAGGAACAAAAAGAATACTTTCTCTACCTGCCTGCCGGATATCGAAGTAATCCTGATCGCAAGTGGCCGGTCATGATGTTTCTACATGGAAATGGTGAACGTGGAAATGGACGCGAAGATCTCGATTGGGTGATGGTGCATGGTCCATTGTATGAAGCATGGATTCAAAAGCGTGATCTTCCTTTCATCATCATAGCCCCTCAACTACCGATGTATGGAATGGATACTATAAATTATATCCGCGATCGCAAAGTTGAACAGATCCCGAAAAGACTTGAGGAAGGTGTGTCGGAGAGATCACAGGAATTTTTGACACCGCAAAAAATGGCTCCGGAAACTCCGGTTGCATTTTTACCAAATGCGCTACCTCCTTCAGGCTGGGAAAAAGAGGAAGACGATCTGTTGGATATGGTAGCAACGGCGCTTGTTGTTTATCATGGTGATCCTGATCAAGTTTATCTGACGGGTCTTAGTTATGGAGGATTTGGAACCTGGTATATGGCCAGTAAGTATCCAAAGATCTGGGCCGCTATTTGTCCGGTTGTGGGTTGGGGTCATCCGGATTTGATGAAGCCGATCGCTGATCATCAGATACCCGTGTGGGAATTTGCCGGAGGGCGTGATCAAAATGTTTCACTTAAATATTTTTATGCAGGATTGAACCGGCTTGAAGAATTAGGCCATAAAGATGTGCGCTTTACGATTGAAGAAGATATGGGGCATGATGCGTGGAGGAGAGTGTATGGTGGAGAGGATGTTTATGATTGGTTGTTGTCGAAAAGGAGGAAGTAGTGAATAGTGTGCTTCGACTTGCTATACTCAACCCTGTGCGACAGCTCAGCAACCATAGTGAATAATGAGTTTTGTTATTTTAATAAGTTTAATAGTTGAAGTTTAATTACTACAGCACAAATTATTATTTTAACCGCCGATATGATGAGACAATTTTATTTAAGAAACGAAAAAAGGATTTCGAGAATAGCGATGATCATTATTATTGTCGCATTGGTCAGAACGATTTCTGAGCCGTTTCGATTACAATATTATTCATCTTCGACGCTGGGCTTTGAGGACATAAAACCATTTCTTTTAGGAGGACTTGTCATTTCCATTGGACTATTAGCAATGACTGTATTTTCTTTTTACAATAAATACAAAATTGTTACTGTTCTGGCTATCATGGTCATCATCGGGATGTTGATGATTAAATATAAATACCTTTCTTAGGGCATATTTTGGTCATTCTCATTTCAAATGTTGCACCGGGGGCTTAAAATTTAATTATTTTATGTATATTTATTTGTTGGCAAACTTGCTCAAGTGATGACCTACAAGCAGGCTGTAAAAGCTATTGAACTCCCAAAAATTGAAGAGGCTGATTTTACAGATACTTCAGTGCTTTTATGAAATATTAATGGACAGTTGAAAAATAAATAATGAGCTTTTAAAGCAAACAACTGGTTATTTTTCCTATGAACAAATTGGAATTTCATGAAAAAATATAATTAACTTGACGAATAAATTATTTTCAATAATATATCTCATGATTTTTAATTATACCATGAAGATCAATTTTTTACTTGTTTTAGCTTTTACATGCTGTATACAAATCGTATATGGCCAAATCTCTTGTGAGGCCCCCGACAGTATAAAAGAAAAATATAGGGATGATGCAGATAGGCTGGCTCTGGAAAAGATAAACAGGGAAAACCTAACTTACAAGGATAGTGTATTTATACCCCAGGTTATATCGGATACATTTCTGAACGCCCTTATCGCAGTTTATAATGCCATTGACATCCCTGAAAGAGACACTGTTATCTCCATGTTTGACATCCATGTTTTCCCCACGATGTCTCTGGATCAGTTTCTTGTTGCAGCCGACTCTAACCTACTTTGGATGAAAAATCTTCACCAGGGGATCATACCTACCGGTTATCATCCGCTCGACAGCCTGATTGAAATATATGATTTAAGTATTGATGAATACGACCCGGAATACAATTGGTTTTTTTACCATGTTGTATACTTCAAATCAAGCCGTAATTATAATATCCCGGCATTGGCTGATTTATTTGACGCACTCCCTGAAGTTCATTTTGCCGAACCAACTTATGGATGTTGCGATGGCAATACAATACATGAGCCTTTTTTCGAAGACGAACTGGAAGGCATTGGATTGGTTTATTTCGTGGGATGGGGTGATTGTCCTGCAGGATGTACAGGAGGCCGGAGTTGGTATTTCAGGATTTATGATGACTGCACAGTAGATTTTATACAATCTTTCGGACAACCACTGCCATACACAAGAACAGAAGAAAACCCGAAAGTATCAGTTAAAATTTGGCCCAACCCATTCAATGACTTTATAGAAGTTGATGGCATTCAGGAATCCTTTCAATATTCTATTCTAAATAGCTACGGACAACAACTAATAAAAGGAAAATTTTCTGGAAAAGGTATTATGCATTTAGACATAATGAATCCTGGTATCTATTTACTTACCATTCAATCGAATCATTTACACTACACATTTAAAATAATAAAGGTTTAAAACACCGCCATTACAGAACATGAATCATTAACCATTTAACCATTTAATCTCCATTTCCGACATATTACTAAACCAAATGAACGATCTGTTCAGGTAATATTTATTTTTATATTGCTTCGATTTTTGTAAATTTCATGTCCTAATATTCAAGATCATGAAAAAGCACATTTTTTCCATCATCGTCATTTTCTCATCTGGCATTTTAGCGTCAGCACAGACCAACATCCATTTTACCAATCCGGTCATCTATAATGTGCTGAAAGGAAATTACAACCCCAATGATTATTTGCCACCTTTTCCGGTAGATGATCCCTATGTAATCACATCGCAATTGAACAATGTAATCAATCCGGATTCACTGAAAGCAACCCTTTTTGCATTGGAAGCCTTTCACAATCGTAATACAGCTTCGGATACGATTTCCGAAACAACAGGCATCGGCGCTGCACGCAAATGGGTACTCACACAGTTTGAAAGATTAAGCACTCAACAGGGAGGACGACTTGTGACAGGATATCTTCAGTTTGACCAGGATGTATGCGGCATGACGAGTCATAAAGATGTTGTGGCTGTCCTGCCAGGGCGTGATATATCTGATCCATCATCTGTGATTATTGAAGCACATCTTGATAGTCGTTGCAAAGACAATTGTGATATCAATTGCCTGGCACAGGGCATGGAAGACAATGGAAGTGGTGTCGCTCTTGTGTTAGAGCTGGCTCGTATTATGAGCTTGTATGTATTTGATCATACGATCGTCTTCATGACTGTCACTGGTGAAGAGCAAGGTCTATTAGGGGCAAATGCTTATTCAGACTATGCGCTTCAGGACAGCATTCGCATTAAAGCCGTCCTTAACAATGACATCGTAGGCGGCATCATCTGTGGAGAAACGTCATCTCCACCATCATGCCCCGGGTTTAATAATATAGACAGCACACAGGTGAGACTTTTTTCATTCGGCGGGTTCAATTCGCCACATAAAGCATTGAGCAGATTTATTAAACTTGAATATCAGGAAATGATAAAGCCTTTCGCTAAAGTTCCAATGCAGGTGTCGATCATGTCACCTGAAGATCGCACAGGCAGAGGTAGTGATCATATTCCATTCCGTGAAAATGGATTTGCGGCCATGCGTTTTTGTTCTGCCAATGAACATGGCAATGCAGATGTTACGAATCCTGACTATCATGACCGACAGCATACATCCGATGATATCCTGGGTGTAGATACGGATGGTGACCTGGCAATAGATAGTTTTTTTGTAGACTTTGATTACCTCGCACGTAATGCGGTCATCAATGGAACAGGTGCAGCTATGGCAGCCTCAGGTCCAAAATCACCGTCAATACTCAGTGTCGGCCAGGATGGTAAATTTCTTTATATCGAGATCAATGATCCGCATGATTATAATCAATACCTGGTGGGACTCAGAACTTTTACCAACGATTTTGATACATTGTATTATATCATGAATTCTAAAACCGGTGTATTTGAATTACCCAGCCGCCAGGTGAATATTTTTATTTCAGCAGCAGCTATTGATGACAGAGGAATAGAAAGTTTATTTTCAGATGAAAAGTTAGTTCGTCTGACAGGAACTCATGATGAGCAAATCGAAAACAACAAAATTGAATTGTTGCAAAACAAACCCAATCCTTTTGATGAATCTACGATCATTAGTTTTTTAGTCAATGAACCAGTGACTGCTCATCATGCTGTCATCGTGATTACTGATGCTAAAGGAAGGCCCATCAATGAAATACCTACTGAAATAAAATCGGGCATGAATGAAGTCCTTTTTGAACATGGCTACAATGCGACAGGGACATATTTCTATTCCCTGTATGTCGATGACAAATTGATTGCGACGAAGAAGATGGTGTTTGCGAATTGATTTCGTTCACTTCGGCTCCGCTGTTGCAGAGCTGTGGTTGTTGAGTTGTGGCAAGAGGATGCACAAAAGCAGGCCGAACCAAAGCAAGTGGACGTGTCTGGCTAGCCGAAGCACAGCGATCTTGTGTCGTTTCACTTCGACTTTCGCTCAGTGACCGCCTGAGGTTTTTACATTTTGATTTCGGCTATCGCTCAATCAGAGGTCGGTTCGTTTCGGCTCCGCTCAACGACCGGGATCAAAGTGCACCTAAGATTCCTTTTGCTTATCGATACGATTTGATTTCGCACGGAAATTCACCTCGACTTTGCTCGGTGAATTAGAAATCAACGGAATACCTGAGTATGAATTTTATTGCATTGTTGAGCGAAGCCGAAACATTCATTGGATGTTTTAATCGGTCGTCACTCGTCACTCGTTACTCGTTACTTGTTACTCGTCACTCGTCACTCGTCACTCGTTACTCGTCAATGTCTTCTCCTCACTGTTGTCTTGCTCGCCTTCACATGTCCTTTCGGACCTTTCACTGTCGTATGTTTCACCGTGGTCGTATGTCCACGTGGCCCCTTAACGGTTGTTTTTGTATGTGTCACTCTGTAATTGCCAACAGCAGTTGAATGCCTATTGCGCACGATGACTGAATGTGTTCTGACAGGTGCATATATTTTGTGTGCATGGATGACGCGGTTAGTATGAACGATCGCGTATGAATGATGATATCGTGTGTAATAAGGATGCCACACATGCCAGCCTAACGGTCTCCATGGACTCCACCATACAGGATAGGTGCGCCAGCGCCACGGTGATACCCAGGGCCTGTAAACAGGTGCATATACGAATCGAACGGAAGGCCAATACCACACATTGACAATGATCCCAGGCATAGCAGCATCGTAATCAGTCGTAACGCTTCCACCTTTATTGCCACTCATTTCTTCATCCCCTGCACCCGGCTCCACGATGACTTCGTCACCGTAGATATCTTCGTCTCCGATGATTTGCAGGATGGCCGTAGTGTCACCCGTTTTTTCAAGTACGATGACAGCGATATCCTGGCTTTCCGAATTTGAAATCGGTACCTGCAATATTAATGCATGTGAATTTTTATCTGACTTATCAATCACGCGGATATAATCAATATCATTATCGCCGTTCAGATCGAGATTGTTGACATTGTTCGATTGGGTATTGAGTTGTTTTTCAAAATCCTCAGGAGAAGAGGAGTTTTGAAATAAATACAATGCACCCTGGAGACTGAAATTATCTCCCGGCAATCCTGTGGAATCCCGGCCAGCTTCATTTTGTGCGCTCACATATGTAAAAGCACATGTTGAAAATAGAAAGAGAAGGAGAAATTGAAAGGTTTTCATAAAACAAAATGTTTAATTCAGGAATGAAAATTAGTGGATTCTGATTGAATGTCATTCATCCATTTGGGTGAGTTTCTAATTCCTTTGACGCTTTATTCCGCCAAAGGTTTAATCTGGTAATGGTTGAGGCGGAAGGAGTCATGGACAATACTTTAAGTTTCGAGCCATAAAGGTAGTTACATGGCGGATAGAGCAGTATTGATTACACGAAGAAATTGGAGATACTAAGGAATCAAAAATAAATTTCCAATTATCTTTATAATTCCCCGTGGGACGGAAAGGCAATCGGCAAACAGCATATCAGATAGAATCACAATAAGATCCGGCCTCGGAGACGTTTAGAATATCAAATAAGTCCATCTTACATATTCATATTCATATATACATGGCAAGATTCATATTTGTAGTCGTCCTCTTTTGCGGGGTAGCAACAGGTTTTTCGCAGGGTAAAGTAACCGGTATGACTCCGGCTGCTCCGGACGCCGTTCTCAAAGCCTTCATCAAAAATTATGGAGATGCAAAAGTCAGCTGGAATGTAAAGGAAGGGAATTACGAAGGAACATTTAAATTAATGGGCATGCCTGCCACAGCCTGGTATGATTCCACCGGACACCGGATGAAAGTTGTGGTAGAAATAAAATCGGATCAATTGCCGTCCATTGCGCTGTCTTATATTGAAAGGAATTATCCTAAGGCTAAAATTACTAAAGCACTAAAGTGGACGGATGATAAAAGTGTCAATACATTTCAGGCAGAAATAAAGATATCTGCCGAATCAAAAAATCTGCTATTCAGTGCAAGGGGGAATTTTATAAATGACCTTGGGGGAGAATAGCTCTGTTTAATACTGATATACTGTTGACCTTGCAATCGAATGCCCCATCCGCTTCCACATCTTGTGGATAGCGTCAATTTTCAAATTCCTCATCGGTGAGGAACATTTTCAATCAAGCACTTCATATACCACGACCGGCGAGGTTTTATTTTTTAAAACAGATTCACCGATTTTTCGGCAATTGAAGGACTCTTTCACTT
>JBDUAU010000597.1:0-7528 GCA_040004485.1 Saprospiraceae bacterium | reverse complement strand
CGCTTTGGGGCTATTTAAACAGTGCAATTTTGTGAATGAAAAAATACGCGTGCCCTTAAATGGCTTTTCTCTCTAAAGTTGTAAAATGAGACATAAAAAATTTCCATCTCCAAGTCTCTCTGTGTATTTTTAATGGGAAATTGACCATATTTGAAATGGATTAATCAAATCACCCTTTTTCTTAATGAAGTTAAAGTCATTAATGACTGGAACATGTTTTTTATAAGGAAATGGGTGACGAAATCAGCCCTGGTAGAAGTATCCCCGACATGGGCTTGTGGCTATTCGATACCATCTCCCAGGCAACAGTACACAGCAAATTCATTTGTCCGGCCCTTTCGCAAATTGATACGGCCTCTACTCATAATGAATAAAAAGGAAGAGGAGATAAAGGGTGTTTTTCCGACGATCATTCATTCCGAAACGCATCCATATGATAAGCTGGAAGTCATACTGATCGATCGTCCATTGATGCATCTCAAAGGTTTTATCGGACGATTTAAATTTCTGCAAAATGGAAATCCACAGTTTTATATTCTCTATGGTGTGGTTTTTATTTTTTTCATCATTACCTTACCATTGCTCCTGGATGCAATTCTATATGTGATTGAATTAGTAAAGCAAATTTGAATATGAATTTATTGAGCTTGATATTAATTCTTTGTACCAGCCTTGTATTTACAGGAATTGTGATACGGACAAAAAGTATCTTTTCCGGCAGAAAAGGTCCCGGTATTTTTCAACCTGTAAAAGATGTCTGGCGATTATTCAGGAAAGGAGCTGTATACAGTCAGACCAGCAGTTATATTTTTCAGATTGCGCCCACTATTTATTTCGCTTCTGTGCTCATGGCTATTTTTTTTATACCCTTTGGAAATCATCCGGGTATAATTTCGTTCCGGGGTGATTTTATTTTTTTTGCATACGTGCTGGCCCTCGGAAAATTTTTCATGATCATTTCTGCATTGGACACCGGGAGCAGTTTTTCAGGCATGGGGGCAAGTCGCGAAGCGCTGTATTCATTACTGGTGGAGCCGGCATTTTTTATCCTGATGGGCTCATTCGCGCTGCTTACCGGGCATACCTCCTTTTACGAAATATTTAGTGCTCTTCACTTTGGCTCATCTATATCATATGCGGTTGGTTTGCTTGCTGCTGTTGTCCTGGTCATTATTGCACTTATAGAAAATAGCAGAATGCCAATAGATGATCCGAAAACGCATCTTGAATTAACCATGATTCATGAAGTCATGATCCTTGACAATAGTGGTTTCGATCTGGGACTTATTCTTTATGCCACTAATCTCAAATTTGCCATGTATGGCGCATTGATTGCCAACTTCTTTCTTACCCCGGCTTCCGAGTGGTACTATTCTATCCCGATTTTTATAGGAGTGCAATTTGTATTTGCGATCACGGTTGGAACGATTGAATCATTTATGGCAAGGTTCAGAATGAATCATAACCCACAATATATTTTCATGCTGACATCCATATCCATATTAATTTTTCTGGGCGTATTACTGATACTGGGAAAAATTGTATGATCTAAAACAAAGTACTAATGACTAACATTCTTCTGATCACGTTTGCCATCTCGCTCATTTTCCTGGCTGTATCCAATCGTTTAAGCAGTTATATTACTATTCTTGCTTTTCAGGGAATCCTCCTTTTTGGTATTGCATTTATCGAACTTATTGAAATTAATTGGGTGAATCTTGTTTTTGTTTTATTAGAGACGATTGTCTTCAAAACTATTGCTATTCCTTACCTGCTTAATTATGTTGTCCGGAAAAACAGCATTACACGGGACACCGAACCGTACCTTCCGGATTTTGTATCCATAGTACTTATTACTACGATTATACTTGGGTCATTTCTGCTCTCTAATACCATCCATGACCCTAATGTGCGGAAAATATTTCTTGTTGTAGCTCTGTCGGCGTTATTTACCGGGTTATACATTATTGTTACCCGCAGAAAAATTATAACACATGTTATGGGCTTCCTGGTGATCGAAAACGGAGTGTTTGTTCTATCCATAGCCGTAGGTAGTGAAATGCCCATGTTGGTGAATGTTGGAATTTTGCTGGACATTTTTGCAAGCGTTTTCTTATTGGGAATATTTGCCAACAAAATAGGTGATGTGATGAAGGAACAGGATGTTGAACAATTAAGTAATCTGAAAGACTGATATGGCACTATTTCAATCAGGCATAATCGGATTCTACTTAATAGCTGCGTTTGCTATAAGCTTCCTTTTGTTTTTTAACAGGAACAACAGGATAAATTATTTGCTTACCATTTTATTCATGGCGTTGCAATGCGGATTCACATGGCATGAGTACAATCACATGAACACTATTGAACTTGTATATTTTACTCCGGATTCACTGGCTGTTCTGTTCTTATTTGTATTAAGTATTGTGAGCATACCTGCATTTTATCATAGTTATGTTTATTGCCATTCCAAACAGGAAAATCCCCGGCATCGGGGCATTTATTTTTCTGCAATGGTATTATTGCTTACTGCCCTCAGCGCTGCCTATTTATCCAATCACATAGCCATCACATGGATTTTTGTTGAAATTACAACCCTGAGTGCTTCTGCCTTGATTTATCACAGGCGCAACAACCGGTCTCTTGAAGGAACATGGAAATATATTTTTGTTTGTTCTATCAGCATTACTTTAGTATTTATCGGTATTTTGTTTCTTTCCGTGGCTGTTCAACAATCAGGAGGCACAGATTTGTTCTATTCACAATTGTATCGCAAAGCTGCAGGAATGAATGTGTTTTGGCTTAAGCTGGCTTTCCTTTTCATTTTTACAGGATTTACGTCTAAGGCAGGATTAGTTCCAATGTACACTGCAGGCATTGATGCTAAGGATAAGGCACCATCTCCTGCCGGTGCTTTGTTTGGCAGTGTGTTGATGAATGTAGGATTCATCGGCATTTTTCGATTTTATCAGATCATCAGCCCTACGTCTATTTTCCCATGGGCTAATAAAATCATACTGATCACGGGATTCCTTTCTGTTTTTGTGGCTACAGTTTATATGCTCCGGGTCAAGAATCTTAAGCGCATGTTTGCTTATTCCAGCGTAGAGCATATGGGTTTAATTATGGTTGGATTGGCCGTAGGAGGGATAGGTCGTTATGCGGCTATTTTGCATTTGGTTTTGCATTCACTGGCCAAGCCGGTATTTTTTTTCCAGATGGGACAGGTCTACAGGATTTATAAAAGCAAAAGCATTTATGATATCGGTGATTATTTCAAATACAACCTTAGTGGTGCAATGGTTTTCCTGTTTGCTTTTTTCGTAGTTACTGCTATGCCACCGTCCGGAATGTTTGTAAGTGAATTTCTCATTTTCCGCTCCTTGTTTGAGTCAGGACATATTTTATTACTTGTCATTATCTTATTATTACTGACGATGATTATCTGGGCATTCGGAAAAAATATTTTCAAAATTCTTTTTATTAAACCCATCAATTTTAGTGAGGAAAATCTTGAAATAATAAACCCGGTAGAATCTCTGAGTCAATTTATCCTCTTAGCAATGGTTATCTATCTGGGGCTGAACCCACCCAAGGAATTTGTGAATATGATAAATGATATAATTTCAAATTTGCCAAAATAAGATGTCAACGTATATCGCTATAAAAAACAATCAGACCATTTCACTGCTAAGCATTCCTGTATTGAGTTACGAGGATTTTCTTTCATTTAATACTTCCCTTCTTGCCGGCGAAGCGAATCACTGTGTTAATTATTTTGGATATCGTCTGCCTGATAAATTAAAATTGATCTGTTGTGTTGCAAATGATGAGGATAGTTCAATTCTGATTTCTTCCTCAGAAATCAATTTAGAAATGAACTCCTTTCCATCATTTTCTGCCCATCATATCGCATTTCATATATTCGAGAGGGAGCTGCATGAAAATTTTGGAATCAATTATAGCGACCATCCCTGGTTAAAACCCATTCGGTTTTCTTTCGACCGTGCGGATAAATATTCAACCATTGGGCAATACCCATTTTACCAGATTAAAAGCGAAGAACTACATGAAGTAGGTGTTGGCCCCATTCATGCAGGCGTGATTGAACCGGGGCATTTCCGTTTTATTTGCAATGGCGAACAGATTCTTCATCTCGAAATACAACTTGGATTTCAGCATCGGGGTATTGAAAATCTTTTCTTAGAAAAAAAGAAATTATTGCAACGACATATTCTTGCTGAGTCTATTGCGGGGGATACGGTGGCAGGGCATACTACTGCTTTTGTAAATATTTGGGAGAGTATGTGTGGGCATAGTGCTGATGATGATTTGCAATTTTCCAGGACACTTGCATTAGAATTGGAACGCATTGCCATTCATACCGGTGATTTGAGTGCTATATGTACTGACATTGCTTATCAGCTTGGAAGTTCGGTATTTGGAAGATTGAGAACGCCGGTTATCAATTATTTTCAGGTATGGTGTGGCAATCGCCTGGCGAAGGGATTGATTCGGGCGGGAAACAATCACTTTCATTTTTCAAGGGAGCATGGTGACCAGCTTGGAGAATTGTTCGATGAATACGAGCCTGATTATTATGAAATGTGGGATGAAATAAAAGAACTGCCTAGTGCACTGGCACGACTTGAAAAGACCGGAGTGGTGACACATGAACAGGCCGTTTCAATCGGGACAGTAGGTATGGTTGCAAAAACATCAGGGATCAAAAGAGATATCCGAGCTTCACATCCACATGATTTATATCGTCATCTTATTCATCAACCGATAGTGAAGCATCATGGCGATGTATATTCCAGAGTACAAATCCGGAATGAAGAAATCAGGCAATCCATGGATTACATCAGGGAAATGATGAAAAATATTCCGGATATAAGTGTGAAACGGCAACCATTACAACAACCCCAGCCAAATTCGCTGACGCTCTCATTAACGGAAGGATGGAGAGGTGAGATCTGTCATTGCGCTGTCACAGGTGAGAACGGAGAATTAATTCACTATAAAATCAAGGATCCATCGATGCACAATTGGCTGGCGCTTGCATTGGCGGTGAGGAATAATGAAATTTCTGATTTCCCCATATGTAACAAAAGTTTTGATCTGAGTTATTGTGGGCATGATCTATAAATCGCGAAAGCATGATTGGTAATATTAAAATACTCATTCACCAGGGGAAACAATATATTCCTGATGTCACTAAGGCAGAAGTACCCGGTATATTCAGAGGCAGACCCGCCATCAGTAATGAACCTGTTGATTCCGTTGCTCTTGTTGAATTATGTCCTACAGATGCTATCCGTTTAAATCCTATACAGATTGATTTAGGCAAATGTGTTTTTTGCGGCGAATGCGCATTTGCTTTTCCGGAGAAAATAAAATTCACCTTAGATTATAAAATAGCGACCAACCATCGGGATAGTTTAATTGTAAAAGAAGGAGAAAATAATAATATCACACTAAATCCGGAATTGATCAGAAATGAAGTGGCCAAATATTTCAGTGGTTCATTAAAATTGAGACAGGTATCAGCAGGTGGAGATAACAGTTGCGAGCTGGAATTGAATGCATGTGGGAATGTTAATTTTGATATGGGACGATTTGGAATTGAATTTGTCGCCTCACCGAGGCATGCGGATGGAATTGTAATTACCGGTCCTATTTCTGAAAACATGGCTGAGCCATTGCAGATTTGTTACGATGCTATCCCTCATCCGAAAATTATAATTCTTGCAGGGACGGACGCCATCAGTGGGGGAATATTTGAGGGCAGTCCTGCATTAAACCGCAGCTTTCTCAACAACTACAAAATTGATCTTTACGTCCCCGGCAATCCCATACATCCGCTTACTTTTATCAATGGTGTACTTGAACTAATACGTAAAAGAAAGGAATAAGAAATTTCTAAATCGTAAATCAAATTGTATTTTGGTTGTTCAAAACAAAACGAGATCTGATTATGAATTCTCTTACCCGCTTTAAGCTATCCTTGATGATGTTCCTCGAATTCTTCATTTGGGGTGCATGGTTTGTCACGATGGGGACATACCTGTCGCAGGTACTTTCTTCAGAAGGCTTTCAGATTGCAGCTGCCTATTCGACACAATCATTAGGTGCCATTATCGCCCCGTTCATCATCGGGCTGATTGCGGACCGTTATTTTGCAGCTCAGCGGATACTTGGATTTCTGCATATTGTTGGCGCCATATTATTATTTATGGTCGCCAGGGCAGACAGTTTTGCAGGTTTCTATCCTTTTATTCTGGGCTATATGATTCTCTATATGCCAACTTTGGCTCTGGTCAATTCTGTTTCATTCCGGCAGATGAATGATCCCTCCAAACAGTTTGCGAGTATCCGTGTATGGGGTACGATCGGTTGGATTGTTGCAGGGCTTATCATCGGTTATGTCATGCAATGGGAGACGAAAGGATTGCTTCGGTATACATTCTATATGGCTTCAGGCGTCTCTGTGTTTCTTGGTTTTTTTAGTTTTTTACTTCCGGATACACCTCCTCGTGGAAATACAGGCACTAAAGCATCATTGAAGGAGATATTAGGACTGGATGCTTTAAATTTATTGAAGGATAAAAATTTTCTTTGGTTTTTTATTGCTTCAATTCTGATCTGCATACCGTTGGCTTTCTATTATCAGAATGCCAATATGTTTCTTAATGCAACCGGAATAAACAATGCAGCTGGTATTATGTCATTTGGGCAGGTATCTGAAGTGGCTTTCATGTTATTGTTGCCATTATTCTTCAAAAGGTTTGGTTTGAAAATCACGCTACTCGTCGGTATGGCAGCATGGGCGGTACGTTATCTTCTCTTTGCATATGGTGATTCTGGTCCCGGGATATGGATGTTGTTTTTAGGAATCCTAATGCACGGTGTTTGTTATGATTTCTTTTTTGTTACAGGACAAATATATACGGACATCAAAGCGGGAGAGAAAATAAAAAGTTCTGCACAAGGGCTCATTACTTTGGCTACATATGGATTAGGAATGTTTATTGGTTTTTGGCTTGCAGGAAATGTCTACAATAAATTTCAACTTGCAGATGGCTCACATGACTGGAGGATGATATGGGTAATCCCTGCAGGTATTGCATTTGTCGTTCTGTTATCTTTTGCTCTTGTTTTCAAAAACGAAAAGATCACAACCGAATCTTCCGGGTAAGATTGAATATTAAAATCTGTGCAGGTTCGTAATGACTCCCGCAGAGTACTGACAGTGGCTTGCCCCTGTCTTTCCCAAAACCTATTCGGGTAATTTTTTTCTGATTACTTCTTGCCCACTCCAAAAATAAAAAGCATCTTGTTCCCTGTTATTGAACGAACGAGTAAGCAAAACAGGATTTCACAATAGAATCCTGTGTTTCAATTTATCGAAAAAAAAATTAATGCAGGACACTTTTATCATAGATGGTATTCGTACCGCAATAGGATCTTTCCGTGGCGGGCTTTCGTCTGTTCGTACAGATGATCTGGCAGCACATGTGATTCGCGC
>JBDUAU010000480.1:0-2270 GCA_040004485.1 Saprospiraceae bacterium | reverse complement strand
TATGTGCGTGGGGGTGGAGCACATCAAAATCTTGTATTACTGGATGAAGCTGTTGTGTACAATAGTGGTCACTTCCTTGGCTTCTTCAGTGTATTCAATGCGGATGCGATAAAAAATACAACACTGATCAAAGGTGGTATTCCGGCATCATATGGAGGAAGACTTTCATCAGTACTTGACATTCAGATGAAAGAGGGGAACAATCAACATTTCGCGGCTGAAGGTGGAATCGGCCTCATTTCTTCACGACTGACATTGGAAGGTCCTATCATCAAAGAGAAAGCAAGTTTTCTGATCAGTGCGCGTCGCACATATGGTTTTGACCTTGCACAACCCTTCATCGCCAAGACGGATTTTGCCGGGACAAATTATTATTTCTATGACCTCAATACAAAAATAAATTATCAATTTTCGCAGAGAGACAGAATTTACCTGAGTGGTTATTTCGGTCGCGATGTTTTGACTTTAGCCCAGCGTGAGCGTGATCTTCAGTTTAAGCTACCATATGGTAATGCTACAGCTACTCTTCGATGGAATCACCTGTTCAATGACAAATTGTTTTTTAATCTTGCGACTATATACAATGATTACCAGTTCAGAGCCAGCTTTGATCAGGAGAAATTTCATTTCGATGTATTTTCAGGTGTTCGCGATATTGGTGCTAAATTTGATTTTGATTATTTTCCTTCCACACAGCATCAGATTAAAACAGGATTCCAGGGAACATATCATCGTCTGACACCAAATATTGTCACCGGAAGCGCAGGTGAAACAGAATTTGAGTCTTCAGCAAAACCAAAGTTTGGAAATGAATTCGCAATGTATGTGCAGGATGACTGGAAATTGAATGATTGGTTGAGAATTAATCTTGGGTTGCGTGCGACTTTATTTCAACAAACAGGACCATACACATCAAAAATTTCCGGTAAAGTATACAGCTCAGGAGAAGTGGTTAAAACATACAATTCGTTAGAGCCGAGAATTTACATTAATACAACACTGGGATTAAACTCATCCCTGAAAGGTGGCGTGACAGCAACGACGCAATACCTTCATCTCGTCAGCAATAGTTCGTCAACATTACCTGCAGATGTTTGGGTTCCAAGTTCAGAGATCGTCAAACCACAACGTGGCTGGCAATATGCAGCCGGGTATTTTCAGAATTTTCAGAACAATGGTTATGAAGCATCTGTGGAGGCTTATTACAAGTCACTGCATGATCAGATCGACTATCGTGAAAGTTTTGTAGACAATAGTGTTGATCAGGTAGAAGATGAATTTGTATTTGGGAAAGGCAAGGCATATGGATTAGAGTTTTTTGTTCGGAAAAATAAAGGAGACCTCAATGGTTGGATTGGTTATACACTTAGCCGAACAGAACGTACTTTTCCGGATATTGAAAACGGTCGTGTTTTTCCAGCTACATATGACCGCACACATGATATGACATTCGTAGCAAATTATAATATCAATCCGCGTTTAACCGCAGGGTTGGTATTTATATATGCCACAGGACGTACATTTACTCCGCTTGAAAGATTATATGTGATCTCCGGGAATCTGCAGACGGATTATGGACCCCGAAACAGTCAGAGATTGGAACCATATCATCGAATGGATATTTCACTAACATGGAATCCGAAAGGGAAAAAAGTGAGAAAATTTAAATCCAGTTGGGTAGGCTCTGTATATAATGTGTACAATCGGAAGAATACGTTCTTCACGTATACAGACTACAATACTGATCTGGAGATGGGAGAGGCCACCATTAAAGCATACAAAGTATCTATTTTCCCGATTCTTCCTTCAATCACCTGGAATTTTAAATGGCAATGAAAATTAAATTCAATATAGTATCAGCATTGATCGTAATTATATTCTTCAGTTCCTGCGAACAGGAATATACTCCTGTCAAATCTGTGGACGGTCCTAAGTATGTTGTTGAAGGTTATATTGAAGCAGGTGAGAATCCTTTTCCACCCTATGTGATCCTTACGAAGACATTTGATTTTTACGGCACACTCAATCCTGATCAGTTTAGCGGATCATTCGTCCATGATGCAGATGTTCGTGTGTCTGACGGATCTGTAGAAATCGTTTTTCAGGAATTGTGTTTTTCGGATTTATCGGTCGAAGTGAGGAAAGAAGTGGCTGCGCAGTTTGGATTTGATGCGGATAGTCTTGCTATTGATTATTGTGTATATCTCGATGTGCTGAGTCAATTGCATCCGCAGCAGGATAAATCATATGATCTGAAAATTGTCACGGAA
>JBDUAU010000640.1:0-2276 GCA_040004485.1 Saprospiraceae bacterium | reverse complement strand
CCTTGCCGTTAACTCTTCTTAGTTCTTTAAGTAGCGCTGTAAAATTCCTGCGATCTTCCTTTCTAAACGTATGACCCGGAGGACCCTGAATAGAAGGATACTCCCAATCCAGATCAATACCATCTGTCTCAAAGTAATTGGAAACTTCTCTTACCGATTGTGCAAATTCTCTTCGACCTTGTTCAGTATTAAAGACATCGGAACAGGTCATACATCCGCCCCATCCGCCAAGAGATAACATGACTTTCAAGTATGGAAACTTGATCTTCAAAGCGACCATTTTTTCAATCGTAGCGCTGTCCGCAGCAGACCCAATATGCAAACGGTTATCCTGTAAATGTCCAAAGGAGAATATGAGATGAGTTAATTTATCGAATTCAAAACTATCCACGAGATTAGTCGGGCCGCTGTAATAACCAACGATACGGAAATCAGAATCGGACTGCGCAGCCAATTTCAAAATAAAGTTCGCAGCAAGCAACAAAAGGATAATTAATCTTGCCTTAAGGATGGTCATTGTATTCATTAACATGTTGATGTTAGAAGATATAATTCAATGCCATGCTTCTTAGAGGATTCAGTAGATTGATGTGTTCATTATTTTGGATTGGATACATGTGTCTGGCGGCCGGGTCATCTATTTCATTTTTGATTCCTGTTCCTTTCCTATTTATATTAAGAATTTCAAAGTCAGCTTCAAATGAAAGTGAAAATGCACGAAACAACAGGAAATTTATCCCTAACAAAGGTGCAAATCCAAATCCATTTTCTGTCAAGTCCTGTTTGAAATAAGCATCCCAAAATCCGCCATTAAACTCTTCCTGAAATTTTGAATGCAGATAGATCAGGTCGACACCCAAAAAAGGCCTAATTGATTTTTTTAAAAATGAGTGCTCGTATCCAATGCTAAATTTGTTCTCCTGATAATGACTTGTTCCCACAAAATCTCCAAATCCTTCATCCCGGGCATTCCTGTACTCCATTCCCAATCTGATCGCATTAAGACCGAAGTGTCTTTTATAATCTATGCCATTAAAAAAAGCTACATAAAAATCGGATGAAAACGCAAGACCGTAATTCTGCCTGACTCCAATCAAGAGAATTCCCGCTTCATTTTTCCCGGATGGTTTTACGATAGGTTCCTGTGCAGAAGAAATGAAGAAAGTGCATGTCAGCAGACAGAATAGGAGTTTGTGTTTCTTTTGACGCATTTCAAATTGAACCGATATGTAACATATTATATTATTTCAGTCAGTATTATGAAAATTGTACCTGAAGTATATTCTTAATTTTAATTCAATCTTCAATTTGCATTACCCGGAAAAGTATTATTATTTTGCTAATTGCTTATTGCCCATTGTTTTTATTGCCGCAAATTTCGCAAATTAGCGCAAATTATTGTTAATTGTTTTTGCTTTTTGCCTATTGCCAATTGACTTTTAAATTATTTCACTAACGTCACATCGCCTGTCACCGTCTTTTCAGTTCCATCCGACAGCAACAATTTAATATAATAAACAAACGTACCAGATGGCATCTCCTGATGATGAAACCTACCATCCCATCCCAACTCCGGATTGTTAGGACTGATATTTTTAGCCTGGTAAATGTATTCGCCCCAACGATCAAAAATATTTATTTCCAAAATCGATTCCACACCATCATTGCTATATAAAGTAAAAAAATCATTGAAGCCATCCCCGTTCGGTGAAAATGTATTTGGAATATAGAACTTTTGCGTGGGGAATACAGTAATATTCAATTCCGCCGTATCGACACAACCATTGATATGGACAATGATCAGTTGAAGTAATTGATTTTCGTGTGTCATAATCATTGTTGACAGACAAGTATCACAAGACAGAATTCCTGAAGGGTTCCATTGAATAGAACTCAGGTCTTCAACAGGCACATTGACCGTTGCCTGAATGAAGCCGGTTTGATCTTCATGCAATTGGATGAACTCAGGCAGAGCCAATTCGAGGTGTATGCCCGGTTGGATGATAAAGAACGTATCTAATGCGCATCCGAATGCATCTATGATATGCAGATTATATCCTCCTGATGCAAGGCTGTCAAACTGTCCTGTAGAATTATCCATAAGACTATTGAGAGAATATGAATATGGTGGGATGCCGCCTGAAATATCTGTTACCTCAATCATCCCATTGTTCTCGCCGGTGCAATTTTCATCTACTACGGTTACAAAAACATATCCTAATGCATTTTGATTAATAAATACTTCAGCCGAATCAATCGATGTACAACCTGTGATG
>JBDUAU010000242.1:0-2281 GCA_040004485.1 Saprospiraceae bacterium | reverse complement strand
ATTTTTTGGAGGCCGAAAAAATATTCGCACGGTTTGAGATTATGAGCCTTTTCAAAGGGAAGCCGAAGATATCCGGTGTGATTGTTCAAAATTGTACGATTTACTTATATACAGATGAATGCGGCTATTGCAATCTCAATCGCTCGGATGATCTTGCTTTCCATAAAGGCAAAGCTGAACTTCCGGATTTCAAATTTGACCACACCCGTCTTATAGTCGAGAATAAAAATCAGAATTCATATCATGATATTGAACTTGAATATTTAAAATGTCATCCTGATAAAAGAGATAGTGGATATGTATTTAAGATTGAAATGAATTCAATGGTTCATGGTATAGGCTTCAATATGGATAGAGGAAGCTACCTGAAAGAGAAGCCTTTAGATGGGAAGTTTGATTTGATATTTTACCCGGGGAATAAAATAGAGTTTAATAATATCAAATTGAAGATAGATCAACAACCGTTTGTGATTAATGGGAATATTTATTTTCTGAATAATCCTGTTTCTTATGCCCTTAACATTCAAACTAAAAAAATAATTTACCGGAAAGCTTCAGGTCTGCTTACTCAGTCCCTTTTGCAAAAGCTGCAACCTATTGACATCCTGGAACCTTTCGATGTGGACGCAGACATTTCAGGCCTTGCCGCTCCACTTGTCATCCCCCGCATAGCTACACATTTTGTAGTACATGATTCAGAAATGCAAACACCTTCGGGTGAGCTTAGTCACTGCTCTTTCACCGGTAGTTTTAATAACCAGATGGATGCAAATCTCTTACCCGGAGATGGAAATTCAAAATTTATTTTTGATAGTATCCAATACACATGGGAGAATATCGCTTTCTTATCAACTCACGCGGAGATCAGTAATCTTACATCTCCTTACCTTATTTGCGATTTGAGATCAAATTTTAAACTTGAGGCACTTAATGCATTGGCTGAAAGCAGCTCCATTCGTTTTATAAATGGCCTGGGAAGCCTGAATATCACCTACACTGGTTCATTTGCGAAAGAGGATACCCTGAACTCCCTTGTAAATGGAACCTTAACGCTGTCAGAGGCAGAGGTCAATTATCTTCCACGAGGCCTTGTATTCAAAAAATGCAGCGGAGTACTCGCTTTTAAAGCTGAGGATCTGGTCATCAGTAACCTTATAGCCACCGCGGGAAGTACGAATCTCACTATGAATGGCGAAGTGACCAATCTTCTTGCCTTGCTGAATAAAAACCCTGAACAGCTCACGATGAACTGGACCATATCTACGCCAGAACTCAACCTTAGTGATTTCATTTCCTTTGTCAGTGAAAGATCAGTTATTCCAAGGCAAAAACCGGCTGTAAAAAATAAAATGATCAGCGCCACTGAAAATATTGACAGGATGTTAAGTGACGGTACAGCAAAGCTTAATATCACTGCTGGCCAAATGACATACAAGAAATTCACAGCAAGCAATGTGGCTGCGTCTATATTCCTTGTTGGCAACAAAGTGCTGCTGCGAAAAGTAAAATTAAATCACGCAGGTGGTTCGCTCAATCTGCAGGGATCACTCACCAACGGAAATCACTCAAATCTCCTCGACCTTTCTTCTACCCTTGAGAATGTGGATATACCCGGCATTTTTCATGCCTTTGACAATTTTGGTCAGGATGCGATAACTGCTCAAAACATGAAAGGGAATCTGTCCGCTAAAATAAACCTGACAGGTGTCATCACCGACAAGGCAGAAGTGTACGCCAACAGCATGAAAGGGAATGTCCATTTCAGCGTAAAGGAAGGCGAACTAATTAATTTTGAACCTGCAGTAAAAATTGCATCGACAGCATTTAAAAATCGTGATTTTTCACATATCCTGTTTGCAGAACTCACAAATGAATTGGAAATAGATGGATCAGCCATTACTATTCATAAGATGGAGATCAGGTCCAATGTCGTCATATTATTTGTGGAGGGTCTGTATGATACTAAGAAAGGAACAGATATGAGCATCCAGATCCCTCTAAGCAATCTTTCAAAAAGTGAGAATGCCACATTAAAGAACACCGGGCGTGTCGGACTGCATATACGGCTTAGGGCAAAAACAAGCGATGATGGAAAATTGAAAGTAAGCTGGGATCCTTTTAACAGTGCTTCAAAGCAAAGAAAGGAGGAAAGCAAGTTGGATTCACTTAAAACGCCAATTTTAAATAAGAAATAATCTTGATATGTTAAATCTCCTGTGGAGGCAATTTTCTTTTATATTTTTGATAAAAGCCCAACCTCTGGGCAAATAAAATCGTCTTA
>JBDUAU010000698.1:0-7587 GCA_040004485.1 Saprospiraceae bacterium | reverse complement strand
GTGCAGGAGGCCAGTATGCTACTAACGTGGAGGGAACATACGCTTCCTGCACCTTTTATGCTTGCACCGATTGGCGTTCTCGAATTGGCACATCGTGAAGGAGATCTTGCAGTAGCCAAAGCAGCGAAAGCCACACACATTCCGATGATCATCAGTAGTCAGGCCTCTTTCCCGATGGAAGAGATAGCTTCACAACTTGATTCCAATCCGAGACTATTTCAACTTTATTATAGTAAATCTAAAGAGCTATCGCAAAGCTTTATCCGTAGAGCAGAAGCTATAGGATGCACTGCATTGGTCGTAACACTTGATACGACGATGTTAGGATGGAGAGTAAGAGACCTTGATCTTGGCTATTCGCCATTCATTTTAGGAAAAGGCATAGCACAATATTATTCAGATCCGGTGTTCAATCAATTACCAGATCCTGTTGATGTCAATTCTATTAAACCTCCGTTGACATTATCACTTATAAAATCTCTGATCACACTGAATAGTCGGATGCCAGGCGGATTTATATCTAATATCCAATCAAAGCGTGCGATGAAGTCGGTCAAAAAATTTTTATCCGTCTTCAACAATCCGGGTATGAACTGGGATGATATCGCACTGATCAGATCCTGGACGAAGATGCCTATCTATCTGAAAGGAATCATACGTCCTGATGATGCACTGAAAGCTGTCGATGCAGGTGTAGATGGAATCATCATTTCAAATCATGGCGGTCGACAAATAGACGGCTCTGTGTCAACAGTAGAAGCTCTTCCATCAATTGTCAATGCCGTAAATGACAAGCTTGAAATCTGGATCGACAGTGGCATTCGGACGGGCAGTGATGTATTTAAATGTGTTGCACTCGGTGCTAAAGGTGTTCTGATCGGCAGGCCTTATGCATATGCGCTTGCTTGTGGAGGCCAACAAGGTGTTGTTGATTGTTTATCCAACATCATGGCAGAATTGGAATTGATCATGACCTTGTCTGGTTGTAGGACGCTCGCTGATATTAATGTTGATCTTATCTCTCATCCATGAACAACAAAATGAAATATTTATTTCTGCTGTTAATAGTTTCAACTTTTTTTTCTTGCATACCGAGAAAATGTTGTCCGGATGTAATATCATGGAAACGAGGAAAATCATCGCCTCTCGAATTAAAAGGTCATATGGTTTTCAATGATGATCATCTTATCTATGTACTTAATGCATCAGGTGAATTTGAGCGTTATGATCCGGATACAAAAACGTGGTCCTCATTGCCAACCATTCCTCATGCAGTTTATTCAGCTTCCGGATCAATACTAAATGAGGCGATTTATATTTTTAGTGGGTTGGATTATAGTATCCAGGTTACTGCAGCAGTGCAGAAGTATGACATAGTCCAAAATCGGTGGTTTGAACTTCTTCCAATGAAAAATCCACGTACTGAAGCCGTTGCTGTAACATTCAATGATAAAATATATTTAATAGGTGGACATATTGATGAAAAGGTAGGCAATGGGTTTTGTTCCTCCCTTGTTGAAGAATTCGATCCTATCAAAGGAACCTGGATAAGAAAAGCAGACATGCCAACATCTCGGGATGATCATGCTGCTGTGAGAGTGGGCGATTACATTCTTGTCGCAGGCGGTTTTGCAAATGGGGCGCAAACAAATATTGTGGAAGCTTATAATCCGACAATGGACCAATGGACACGAAAAGCAGATTTGCCAATACCAAATGCACTGTTCAATCTCGTTTCAATTCAGGAGACTATTTATGCTTTAGGAGGAATAGCTTTTGGAGATTCCCCTATCCTGAAATATGATGTGCAGGCTGATCAATGGACGCAAACAGGTCAATTATCAAAAGCATATTATGAATTCGGAACAGCCATTGCAAAAGATCGCATTTACATCATTGGCAGTCAGTATCATCCACATTCGATCATCATAGGAAAAAGAGGTTAAATCCGCATAAGATGGAAGACCACATAAGTTTTATTCTAAATGACCTGGGCGAAGACCGCGAAAAATATTTTAATGCCATGTCTCCTCCTGTAATTCAGACAAGCAATTTTGCATTTCCTGATGTTGAGATTTTCAGGAAATCTATTCTTGATGAAGTAAATAGCCATGTTTATACAAGAGGCAATAATCCCACTGTAGAAATCCTGCGTAAAAAACTGGCTGCATTAGAATACACCGATGATGCACTTGTGTTTGCCAGCGGAAGTGCTGCAATTGCTGCTGCCATCATGTCTTGTGTGGCACAGGGAGATCATGTCATCTGTGTGAGACATCCTTACAGTTGGACTTCTGCATTGCTCAGTAAATATCTTTCAAGATTTGGCGTGGCTTATGATTTTGTGGATGGAAGTGACATGCAAGCTATTGAAAAACTGATCAGGCCTTCAACAAAATTGCTATTCCTGGAAAGTCCGAACACATTCACGTTTGAATTGCAGGATATAAAAGCTTGTGTCGCATTGGCAAAAAAACATTCTATAAGGACAGCCATTGATAACAGTTATTCAAGTCCGCTGTTTCAACAACCTGCTAAGATGGGTGTGGATATGGTTGTACATACGCTGACAAAATATATCAATGGCCACAGCGATGTTGTTGGCGGAGTGGTTTGTAGCAGTCATGAGATCATCAATAAGATGTTCATGGAAGAATACATGACGCTTGGGGGTATCATTTCTCCTCATGATGCATCGCTGGTCATCAGGGGGTTGCGGACACTACCCTTGCGTATGGACCGTGTGCAATCTTCAACAAAAATCATCGTGGAAAAATTGAAGAGCCACAAAGCAGTAAAACGAGTGATCTATCCTTTTGATCCTGATTTTCCTCAATATGAATTGGCCAAAAAACAAATGAGCGGATGCGGTGGTCTCTTTACAATTGAATTTGATTTGCCGGATATAGAATCTCTTCTTAAAATAGTTAGCAGGATTAAAAGATGGAAGATCGCTGTCTCATGGGGAGGACACGAAGCATTGATGATGCCCATCGCTGCTTTATATAATCTTCCGGGCAGAGCTGATCCGCACATCCCCTGGAACTATGTGAGGTTTTATGTGGGGTTGGAAGAACCGGAGTATTTGCTGGAAGATCTACTGGAGGCTTTTGTGAGAGAGTGATAGGCTGTAAAAGTCGAATGCTTAAACTAATATCCAACATATCTTGCTTACTTTTGTCTAATTAACACTTACGAATGTTAGACAATATAAAGACCTCATTTTCCATTTCTGACATCCAGGAACTCTCCGGGATCAGCGTCCACAACATCCGGATGTGGGAGCGTCGATACAATTTGTTAGATCCTTCAAGGACGCATAGCAATATAAGGAGGTATACCAATGACCATCTGAAGAAGCTTCTCAATATCTCCTTTTTGTTAAAATCCGGCTATAAGATATCTGAGCTGGCGACATTCAATGATCAACAATTTAATATAGCCGTCAATTCTGTATTGGCCCTGGACAATGATTTTCAATTGGCGATCAATGACTTCAAAATAGCGATGCTTAATTTTGATTCAAGGCTTTTTGAAGACACCTATCACAGACTGCGTGACACAATGAGTTTTTATGATTTGTTTCTTAAGGTCATGGTTCCTTTTCTCGAACATATTGGCTCTCTCTGGCAGACAAATAGCATCACTGTAGCCCATGAACATTACGTTTCAAACATATTACGACAGAAGATATTTTACCAGATTGAGCATCTCCCCCGATCCGGTCCGGGCCAAAAAGAAAGGTACATTTTATTTCTTCCCCTGAATGAACTCCACGAGCTGGGCCTACTCTTTATACATTATACGCTCCTGATGCTGGGGAAAGATTCCATTTATCTTGGACCCAATGTCGATATTGAATCACTGGAGGGGCTACCTCAAAGTGAACAACACATTTATATCTCGTATATGACGATGGGGTCGCCTGATGAGGACTTATCAGGTTATTTCCGGGAATTCAGGAAGTCCTTGATGAAAACTGAAGATAAATTCTGGGTGACCGGAGCTAGAGTTCAAAAGCTGCCAAAAGCCCCTGCATCGAAGAATATTTCAATTTTTAAATCCATCTATGAATTATTAGCGTATATAAAAACATAATTTGTCTAACTTTGTTATATATTTGTTAGACAAAACTGTTTATGTCCACAAAAGCGATTGTCATTGGTTCCGGTTTTTCATCTTTGTCTTCGGCCTGCTACCTCGCCAGGGATGGCTACGATGTCACCATACTGGAGAAGAATCATCAACCGGGCGGCAGAGCCAGGCAGTTGCGTAGAGGCGGATTTACATTTGACATCGGACCTACATGGTATTGGATGCCGGATGTGTTTGAGAATTTTTTTGCCGACTTTGGCCATCGTGTCTCAGACTTCTATCAACTATCAAGACTGGATCCTTCTTATCGAATATACTTTGATCAGCTAAAATTCGAAGATATTCCTGCATCAAAAGAAGAATTGTATCTCCTGTTTGAGAAATATCAACCGGGTAGTAGTTCTCTTTTAAAAAGCTTTCTTACACAAGCCGGAATGACATATAATCTGGCTGTAAAAGAAATGGCATTCAAGCCCGGTCATTCTTTGTTTGAATTTGTGACACCACAGACGATGACGCATGCCCACTTATTTGTGCAATCACTTCGACAACTTGTGCGCAGTAAATTCAAACATCCTTACCTGATCTCATTACTTGAATTTCCCGTACTCTTTCTTGGTGCGAAACCAGGAGATACACCGGCCTTTTACAGTTTTATGAATCATGCTGATCTTGAGATGGGTACATGGTATCCTGACGGAGGCATGTACAGTGTAGTAGAAGGAATGCTCAAACTCGCTTCTGATCTTGGCGTCACTATCCACACGGATATTGCGGTTGGAGGATTGGAAGTGTCTGACTCCTGCGTCCGGAACGTAATTACCTCTGCAGGTGACTATGCGCCGGACGTGGTCGTCAGTGGTGCAGACTATCAGCACACTGAATCTTTGCTTCCTGTGGAATATCGCAACTACAGTGAAAAGTATTGGTCGAAAAGAACTTTCGCCCCTTCTGCCCTACTGTTTTTCATTGGTCTGAACAAGAAACTGAAAACTGTCCTTCACCACACATTATTTTTTGATAGTTCATTTGACGACCATGCAGAGGCTATCTATGATCATCCCTCATGGCCCGAGCAACCGTTGTTCTATGTCAATGTTGCTTCTGTCACTGACCCTGTTGTAGCTCCTACAGGACAAGAATGTATGACCATTCTCATTCCGATTGCACCGGGCATTGAGGATACCGAACAAATACGTGAAAAATATTTCGTTGATACAATTCAACGCTTTGAACATCTCACAGGTGAAAAAATCATGGATCATATTATTGTAAAGCAATCATATTGTGTCAATGATTTTACAAAAGACTACAATGCGTATAAAGGAAATGCATATGGCCTCGCCAATACTTTGTTCCAAACCGGATACTTCAGACCATCGATCAGGAACAAAAAAGTAAAGAATCTTTTTTATACAGGTCAGTTGACCGTTCCTGGTGGTGGTGTACCTCCGGCCATTATCTCCGGAAAAATAGTAGCCCGTGAAATTCTGAAAAAAATCAAGATCGATGAGTTCGCAGCTTGATCTTTTCCATAACGTGTCATGTGACTTTAGCCGCATGCTGACGAAGAAGTATTCCACTTCCTTCTCGCTCGCTATTCGTCTCCTGGCTCCGGGCATCCGACAAGATATTTACAACATCTACGGCTTTGTACGCATGGCAGATGAAATCGTAGATACCTTTCATGATTATCCGAAAGAATATCTCCTCAACAGACTGGAAGAAGATGCACATCATGCCATCGCAAACGGAATCAGCGTAAATCCCGCTTTGAATAGCTTTCAGAAAACAGTACGCAGATATAATATCACTAAAGATCTGATCGATTCATTTTTATTCAGCATGCGCTTAGATCTTCACAAACAATCTTATGTAGAAGATGAATACCGTAAATACATCTATGGCTCAGCTGATGTAGTTGGGCTCATGTGTCTGAAAGTATTTGTCAACGGAGATGAGGCAGAATATGAAAAATTAAAGCCAATGGCGATGAGTCTCGGATCAGCTTTTCAGAAAGTAAATTTTCTAAGGGATTTCAATGCTGATATAACGGAGTTGGAACGCAGTTATTTTCCGGGTCTCGATGGTCGCATGAGTTCCATGGATAAAGCAAAGATCATTGAAGATGTCAAAAAAGATTTCAGGGAGGCCAGAATAGGTATAAAACTACTTCCTAATTCTGCCAGGCTCGGTGTACTCACTGCTTATAGATATTACATGAAACTACTACACCAACTGGAAAAAGTGCCTATGGAAGAAGTTCCAAACCGGAGAGTTCGTGTACCTGATCTAAAAAAACTTTTCATTATCGCCACTTCATATCTGATCTATAAATTCTCATTGAAAGAAGAAGCATGGTAAACCTCAATCACAATATTAAACACAAATGCACATGGGATTCCTGATCATTTTAACGACATTTATTGGAATGGAAGGTGTGGCATGGCTTACACACAAGTACATCATGCATGGCTTGCTATGGGTACTACATGAAGATCATCACGTAAAGTCCGATGATGATTCCATAATTGAAAAAAACGATTCTTTCTTCCTTGTATTTGCCATTCCTTCGATGGCCCTTTTTGCAATGTGGAATTTTATGGGATGGCATTGGGCACTGTATGTTGCATTAGGTATTTCTCTTTATGGGTTGGCTTATTTTTTAGTGCATGATATTTTTATTCATCAACGGATAAGTTTATTCAAACGCTCAAATAATCTCTATTTAAGAGCCATACGAAAAGCACACAAAATTCATCATAAGCATCTGACGAGGTTCAATGGAGAATGCTTCGGGATGCTACTCGTCCCCTTCAAATATTTCAGGGAATTACGAAAGCTCAGCCAATAATGTATTTATATCTGTTGCTAAATCTCGGGGCTGTTTGGTTCCCTTTAATCTTTAGTTTTCACCCGAGACTGAATTTTTACAAGGAATGGAAATGGTTTTTGCCGGCCAATATTATCGTTGCGATATTTTTCATTTTCTGGGATGCATGGTTTACAAAAGAAGGCGTATGGGGATTTAATCCTGCTTATGTCTTAGGTTGGAATATCATGGGCCTCCCGTTAGAAGAGATCCTGTTTTTTATTTGTATCCCATTTGCCAGCTTATTTACACTTCATGCTTTAAAAAAGATTTATCCGAATTTCAAAATAGATGTAGGAGTAAGAAATACAATAAATATTGTGCTCATCACTTTTTGTCTTGTGTGTGCATTTTTCTTTATCCATAAAATGTACTCGTTTTTCGCATTTTTCCTGGCTGCACTTTCTTTGATCGTTGCCCATTTTTATTTAAAAGAAAAACTTGATCATTTTTACCTGATGTATATGATCATATTGATTCCATTTTTTATCATCAATGGCATACTGACGGGTACAGGTATTCCTGGAGAAGTAGTTTGGTATAATGAAGGACATATCATTGGGATTCGGATATTGACGATCCCGTTTGAAGATATTTTTTATGGAATGGCGTTATTGCTG
>JBDUAU010000688.1:0-2284 GCA_040004485.1 Saprospiraceae bacterium | reverse complement strand
TCTCAACACATCCGGATCAATTCAGTAGGGCCGGGTTATATAAAAACACCTTTGTTAGATGGTCTGGATGCGACCGTTTTGAACTCTTTGGTTGGTCTTCATCCAATAGGAAGATTGGGTACTTCAGAAGAAGTAGCGGAATTAGTTTTATGGTTATGTTCAGAAAAAGCATCTTTTGTGACCGGCTCTTATTATAATATCGATGGGGGATACCTGGCTCAGTAAGCAAAGAGCAGAGGGCAGAGGGCAGAGAGCAGAGAGCAGAGAGCAAAGAGCAGAGGGCAGAGAGCAGAGGGCAGAGAGCAGAGGGCAGGGGGCAGAGAGCAAAGAGCAGAGAGCAGAGAGCAGAGAGCAGAGAGCAGAGCGCAGGGAGTAAATTGCAGGGAGATAACTTCTATTTGATATTTATACTTTGAAAAAGATATTTTATTGATACTGGATATAAACGGGTGCCGGGCAAAGAGAAAGTATATCTGAGGGTTTCATCACTTCAGGCCATTTTTTGTCTTCTGTATCATTTTCATAAAATATTTTAAAACCGGTAAATTGTACAGGTTCTTTTTCAATACAAAGATTGTATGTACTTATTTTCTTTGCAGGGAATCCGAAGCCATCCATGTCCATGACAATCTGGACATCGGGTAAGGGTTTTATATTCTTATAATTCGTCAGCATCCCTTTTGTAAATCGATGGATGATCAGGATTTTAGGTGGGAGATGATATTCCGATACAAGTTGTGACAGATATTCAGCAGCATAATTGATATCCGTTGCGTCGAATGTACCGATAGAGCTTGAGGGGACTTTTCCATTCTTCATCGAAAATTCAGGATCAATGCCCAGGTGCACATCTGGCATTCTTAAGTATTTTTCAAGTTGAGGAATTTCTTCCTGTAGAGTGCTGTGCCCAACCTGTATATCAAGAAAAACGATAGCATCGATTTTCTTCGCCATTTCCAGGATTTTATCAATCTGTGTGGAAGGCATGCGTAATCTGTATTTACGACCAGCACCCGGACTTGCCTGGGCCGTGACGGCGATGTAATGCAGTGCGGGTATCACAGGAGTTAAAGTGTCTGCTTCTGCCCATTTATGTACTTCTTTCTGAAGTTCTGTCAGCATCTGGTCAGGAGGTAGTGCGCCGAGAATACCCATGCCCTTTGAATATAGATTACCATAGAACGCTACGATTCTATTGAAAGGAAGTAAAGCCCCGGGATTAGGCAATTCGGTTTGAACAGGCCAACGTTCTGTAGGAATCTGATGGACTAGTTCTAGTAATTTCTGTTGATAAAGAGCAGTATCCAGAGCTACAATAACCGGAGGTGGAGATGATTGAAGAATAGAATCTGCTGTACTGTCTTTAGCAGATTGGGCATTGACGTCTGTGCTTGTTACATTTTGACAAGCCACTAAAAGAGAGAGTATGGAAACGAAACCGAGAACCTTCATTCAATAATATTATTTTGCATCTCATCATCGTGCTTTGTGAACATCATCCAGCTGGCAATGATCAGGTGTGTTTAAAATTTAACGTGTTTAGAACTGATGATAATCATGAAGGGAGTTGATGGCTATCAATGGGAGCGAAGATATTTGAAATTAATTTACCACTGAAATGATATATGACAAGATTTCTGATCTGTGTCTTCTTACATTAATTGAAACCGAAATACTTTCCAAATGAAAGGACAATGATTGGAAACCTGACAGATGCAGCCATGGATGAGGTGCTGAAGGACAATGTCCTGGGCCGTATCGGATGCCATGAAGGCAACAAGACATATATCGTCCCTATCAACTATGCCTATGATGGAAAATCGATCATCGCGCATTCAGCTGAAGGGTTGAAGATCAATATAATGAGAAAGAATCCGCTCGTCTGTTTTGAAGTAGATCAGATGAAGAGTTATGCTGAGTGGAGGAGTGTGATTGTGTGGGGTCGCTTTGAAGAAATCATGGATGAAGACGACCAACGAGTCGCCATGAAATACTTTGTGGACAGAATGATGCATCTGAGACTGAGCGAGACAGCTATGCCCCAAACGAACGAAGGCACTGAGGAAAGAAGACATGCTTCGGGGCGAATCAAATCGGTTGTTTTCCGGATTGTTATTACGGAGAAGACGGGGAGGTATGAGAAGGAGTGAAAAAAGGATCTAGTGATCTGGTGATCTGGTGATCTGGTGATCGAGTGATCGAGTGATCTTGTGATATGGTGATCTAGGGATAATACCAAGTAAATAATTCAGGAAAACATGTTCAATTATCACTGGATCGATGT
>JBDUAU010000129.1:0-2288 GCA_040004485.1 Saprospiraceae bacterium | reverse complement strand
GCTGTGTATGGGTGTATACAATGGTGTAGCAGCACTCGTAGCTTTTGGACTTCCGGTTTTAGCTGGGAGGACAAGCAGGAAGGTGGCGCATATGATTTGTCTTGTTGCCGGAGGTATGGGATTGGTTTCCATATATTTCATAAAAGATCCGCATTTGATACTCATATCCATGATAGGTGTGGGTGTGGCATGGGCATCGATACTTTCTGTTCCTTATGCCATGCTGGCGGGTTCGTTGCCTTCACATAAGATGGGGTATTACATGGGGGTGTTTAATTTCTTTATTGTCATTCCACAAATTGTGGCTGCGGCACTTCTGGGATTTTTTGTAAAATCATTTTTTGGTGGTGAACCGATTTATGCTGTTGTTTTGGGAGGAGCATCCATGATATTGGCTGGGTTGATGTGTTTGAGAGTGACGGATGTGGATGATTATATGGGGATAAAGACAAACTGAAGAGTGATGCTTCGATCAGCTAAACTCATCCATGTGCTACAGCAACCAAGTGAAAAGTGAAAAGTGAAAAGTGAAATTTATTTTCTTCGTGTTCTCCGTGAACTCCGTGCGAGAAGAGTGAAAAGTGAAAAGTAATATTTTCTCAATATCCTATCGCTTTCATGAACTCTTCTTTTTTTCTTCGTGCTGCAACCAGTGTTTTTCCATTACTTATCAGTACCTGACCACCTTCGCCTTTGAGTATCGATCTCATCCTTGTCCCCGAAAAATGATTTAAATCACCCGCCTGATTGCTTTCTATCATCCGTTTTCAGGACCACCCTCATCAATTTTGATTCGTAGATATTGATTTGAACTGAAATAATCAGATCGCATGTAAATATTATTCCCAGAGTAATGTCCATGAGAAAGACCTTCCTGTTCTTATTTATTTTGTCTTTGACCTGTACAGTAAAAGCGACTGTGATCAATATCTATGTCTACAATACAGAATTTAGTATCAACATGCCGGGTGGGCAAGTAGTCCAGGCTGTCATTACACAGGGAGATTCCATTCGTTGGCTTTGGGTCCAGGGAGGCCATACTACCACTGCTGTAGTTGGAAGTCCAGAGCAATGGAACCAACCGATCAATTCAAATAACACGACCTATACTCGTCAGTTCAACAATGTAGGGGTGTTCTGGTATTACTGCATACCTCATGGCAGTGACAATGGAGATGGCACCGCCAGTGGAATGTCCGGCACGATTACTGTTTTAGCTGTAGGCTCAGGTGCCTGTTGTTTACCGAATGGAGTATGCATGACAACAACAGAAGGTGGATGTAATACTGAAAATGGTTTTTTCCATGGTCCCGGAACGTTGTGCGATACAACATCCTGTGAAGTTTCAATGGAACTGATAGCTATCAAAGACAATATCCTTTATGAAAGCGCTACTGGAAGTCTCAGCAATGCGCTGGGAGTTCATCTCTATACCGGAAATAATAATTCAGGTAAAAGAAGAGCGGTAGTCGCATTTAGCCTGCCCTCAATTCCGAATAGCGCAGAGATCCAAAATGTGCAATTAAAATTGTATTGCAATTCGTCTACAGGTACCACCATTCCTGTGACAGCTCAAAAACTACTTCAAGATTGGGGGGAAGGGACCTCCCAGGCTAATGGCAATGAAGGGAGTGGTGCCAATGCTACTGCCGGAGATGCAACTTGGCTACATGAATTTTATAACACCTCTTTTTGGAATACTACAGGTGGGGATTTTTCGACTACTGTCAGTGCCACCACCAATATAAGCGCACCTGGTATATTTTATATTTGGAGTTCACCTCAATTGAAATCGGATGTAGAAAATTGGATCAACACTCCTGCCACCAATTTCGGATGGATCATGCGTGGCGATGAGGTTACAACAAGCAACACGAAACGATTTTCCAGTCGCCAAACCAACACTGCATCCAATTTTCCCCGATTGGTCATAGATTATATTTTGCCACCCACTGGCGCATGCTGTTTCGCAAATGGATCTTGTCAGACATTGACCGGCACACAATGTGCCATGCAGGGAGGCGATTACCAGGGAGATGGTATATCCTGTGTAGAAGCAGCATGCAGTATACAACTCACGCCGTATTTAGATCCATTACCTATTCCAGGTGTAGCCCTTCCACAATCAGGAACGGCGGGAGGTGCGGCGCATTATAGAATTGAAATGACGGAACAATTTCAACAATTGCATAGCCAACTGCCACCCACACGCGTATGGGGATACAATGGAAGTTATCCGGGTCCGTTGATAGAAGCGTTTCGTGATTCTTTGATCACAGTGCAATGGA
>JBDUAU010000532.1:0-7616 GCA_040004485.1 Saprospiraceae bacterium | reverse complement strand
GACATTGACTCCCTTTGCAAGATGGACCAGTGCACTCCACTACACGAAAGGAAAAGGTTATTTCGAACAATATAAAGCTGATCAGTTAGCAGTTGAATATGGTAGCCATGAAATCAATGATACTACTGATCTCATCCGGAGATTATGGCTTGACAATGATTTTTATGGTTTCACATCTACGCTACAAATCGGATCACCGGCGGACCGATATTTAGTATTGGGCGGAGGCTGGAATAAATATCTCGGGGATCATTTCGGAGAAGTTATATGGTCAAAGAATGATGTCGGGATTAATTTGGACGATCCTTATTATTTTAATTCAGCCGTGAAAACAGATTGGAATTTATTTGGTCGTAGCAGCATGAAAATTACTTCCCATCTTAATGTTACAGTTGATCTTCAGGCCAGGTGGATCCGCTATATGTTTGAAGGTCCTGGTCAATCCGGAATTCTCTCTGAACAGCATGTCAGTCATAGATTCTTAAACCCAAAGCTTGGCTTCAGGTATCACTTAAGTGAGAAGAGCTCTCTTTATGGTCTTACCGGAATAATTCATAAAGAACCTAATCGTGATGACTATGTCAGTTCTACTCCGTTAAGCAGACCACTGCCTGAAAAAATGTGGGATACAGAAATCAGTTATAGGTTGTCTGACCCGAAATGGAATCTGGAATTGGTAGCCTATTATATGGATTATAAAAATCAATTAGTTCCAACCGGAAGACTAAATGACGTGGGTGCTTACAATCGTGTGAATGCAGACAATAGTCATCGTGCCGGAATTGAAACTGTTCTGTCGTATTCACCTGTTGAAAAACTAAAATTAGAATTTCAAACCACGTTGAGTGAAAACAAAATCAAATCATTCGATGAATACATTGATAATTGGGATTCCGGTCAGCAGGAGATTGTTTCACATATCGGAAGTCAGATTGCTTTTTCACCGAATTTCCTGGGTAGCCTGAGCGGTGATTTCAAATTTATTTCAACCCAAACGCATGAAATCAGTATCAATGCCACAGGAAGATATATTGGAAAGCAATTTGTAGATAATACATCACGGGAGGCATCAGGTCTTGATTCATATGTAGTGACTGATGTCGGCCTGCAATGGATATGGCATAATGAATGGGCTGAACAATTCAAACTTGGATTGTTTCTTAGAAATGCATTTAATGAGGAGTACGAATCTAATGGATGGATATATAGATTCCGTTCAGACTCATATGACCCAAGACCTGATGATCCGTATGCCGGCTCAGAAGGTGGTAGCCTTTATCATGAGAAAGGATATTTCCCCCAGGCAGGAAGAAATATGTATGTCAATCTCAGTCTTACTTTCTGATCAATAATTGTAGGTGAAACCGATGCGGTATTCAAAGGGATCTCTGGCCGAATCAAAGTCATCAAGCAGATTGTAGTGAATGGAAACGAAGGTGCTGAAAGGATATCCACTGGTGGCTCCTATGCCAATATAAACAAAGTCTTCTTTGAATTTTAATCGCTCGACATGATTGTCTATGATGATAGGATAACCGGACTGATCGACATAATAGCGTGTAAGAAATCCTTTTTCATATTCAGCCTGAAGAAAAAGACCTTTCAAAAAAGGCGTAGCATTATCCCAGCCCCAGAGTGGTTTAAATCTTGCAAATACGGTTGGTCCTAAATCAAAAGCACTAAATTTTGCCCGTTCGACCGGAAATTTCTCATAGTAATAATTGGCCTTTAACATCAACCCTAGCGCCAGGGATTCACTTACTCTAAAGGCTACATTGGGTGAGAGACCAAACTGGAAGGTGTGATTGAAAAAACTGACATTCCCCAGGTTTATACCTAAACCGATAGGTGAAGGTTCTTTTACTTTTTTGGGCACTTTTTTGGATTGGGCATTCCCATTGACCAATGTGAGAAGGAAGAGGAGGGTACTCAGGATTATAAGCTTGATATCTTTCATAGCGCAAAGTTGTTAATAAGTGTCTAATTTCTAACGTATTGATGTGTTTTTTTTCTATTAAGGAAAGTTTAAATACATATTTTTCCTAAATTGCAGCCCGTTGCACTTCTCCCTTTGACAAAGCAATCCTGAGTACAAAATAATCCCAAGAACCTCTTATTTATTGTTTGTCACTTTAACACATCAAAATGCGTAATCATCATTTGAGAATTTTCTCAATCTGCTGTCTCCTTTTTCTCGTCTTTATAACATCCAGTTTTGGACAATCGAAGATCAGGTTTAACGTACAAAGGGCAACCCCGGCCGAAGACCTTGCGTACAGGAAGGAATTTAAAGCCTATAAAATAGGAACATTTGACTCAAAGGCTACATCTGATATGCTCAGGTCGAAGGATGACCATGATGCCATTGAACTTCAGGTGGAAGATAAAACCTTCGCATTTGAACTTCATGCCCATGATATCCGTACTTCCAATTTCAGACTCACTGTCCTGGATGAAAATGGAGTCAGGGACTTACCCGCCGGACCAAATACAACCTACTATGGGTATACAGATATCGGCAATCATGGCGTAAGAATCACTGCCGATGATGATTTCTTTTACGCATTGATCATTCAGGCAAATGATGAATTCTACATAGAGCCTGCATATGACATCGTTCCAACGGCAGATCAAAGCCAATATATAATGTATTGGAAGAGTGATGTTCTCACCAGAACAACAAATAATGCATGCGGTGCACGAAATGCACCTCAGCACACAATCTCCCCTGATGATGAGAATTCTTCTGCGGAAAATCTGAACCGTTCAAGAGATCTATGCAAGACCGTTCAAATCGCCCTGGTGGATGACCACCTGATGTATATCAAATATGGTAGCAGCATCCCCAATGTGACTAACCACAATATGGGCGTCATCAATAATGTCCAGATAAATTATGACACGGAATTCAATCCCGATTTTCAATTTTTGGTAACCCAAGTATTTGTATCAACAGGAACTGATCCCTGGACCAACAGCACCGATCCAAATCTGCTATTAGATGATTTTACCAATTGGGGTCCATCTAACTTAAGCACACATGATGTGGCAAGTCTGTGGACCAACCGTGATTTCGACAGTAATATTATCGGACTTGCCTGGGTTGCAGCTGTATGTACTAGTGTGCGATATAATGTACTCCAGGATTTTACAACTGATGCACAATTATTAAGGGTACTTCAGGCTCATGAGCTTGGACATAATTTTGGAGCTAATCACGATGCTCCGAACTCTGGGTTCATTATGGCTCCATCAGTTACAAACACCAATACGTGGTCTCCGGCATCAATAAGTTCTGTTAATAGCTACATAGCAACTGTAAATTGTCTTTCCAGCTGTTCAGCCCCAGCAGCACCGATTGCTGAATTCAATGCGGACAATACAGATGGCTGCGTAATTTTTACAGTTCACTTTTTTGATCTGAGTCAAAACTCACCTACGAGTTGGTTATGGACATTGCCAGGGGGCACACCTGCAACAAGTACACTTCAAAACCCAACTGTTGCATACCACACAGCAGGCACTTATAATGTAACGCTGAAAGCTACAAATGCGCAGGGCATGAATACACTCACGAAAACAAACTATATAACCGTCGGTGATGATCCTGTATCTGATTTTGATTTTACACAGAATGGATTAGTTGTTACTTTTCAAAACCTGAGTGTTGGTGCTACCAGTTATCTATGGAATTTCGGAGATGGTAATACATCTACTCAGACCAATCCTACACATACGTATGATCAGGATGGAACTTATAATGTAAAACTGACAGCTTCAAATGATTGTGGATCTGATATAACCACGATTACAATAGTCATTATTACACCGCCTATAGCTGCATTTGATGCTGATCCTACAGAAGGATGTCCTCCGATGGAAGTGGAGTTTTTTAATTTATCTTCAAGTAATGCTGATTCATATCATTGGAATTTTCCCGGAGGGTCTCCTCCATCATCCAATGATTTCGAACCAGTGATAGTCTATGAAACCCCCGGCACCTATAATGTTACGCTGACAGTTTCTAATGATGCAGGTGATGATGTTCTAACGAAGACAAATTTTATTACCGTCTACCCTCAGCCTAGTTCAACATTCACATCTACTGTTAACGGGTTGCAGGTCACATTCAGCTCATTAGGCAGTGTGGGAGATTCTTATCTATGGAATTTCGGTGACGGACAGACCAGCACAGCACACAATCCTACTCATATCTATGCTGTTGGCGGCAATTATACGGTTACACTCACGATTTCAAATAATTGTGGCTCCAATGTGCATACATCAATCGTCAGTCTTGCAGGAACTCCTGTTGCTGCTTTTACGTCTGATGTAGTTTCAGGTTGCGCGCCATTGGTTGTTCATTATATTAACCAGTCAGTTGGAACAGTTACATTAATAAGCTGGATCTTCCAGGGCGGTAATCCTTCATCAAGTAATCAGGCTAATCCTGTAGTCACCTACAATGCACCGGGGACCTATGATGTGACATTGACTGTGACAAATAATGCAGGAAGCGATGATTTATTTATGAATAATTATGTTACGGTTTTCCCCGAGACTGTAAGTGATTTTGTTTTCAATATCAATGGACCACAGGTTAATTTTTTCAACCAATCATCTCAGTCGACCGGATCAGGATGGAGTTTCGGTGATGGAGATGTGAGTGATGAAGAAAATCCTGTGCATGTATACGATGCTGATGGGACCTATACAGTTTATTTAGTTTCTGCGGGACTTTGCGGCAATGATACAAGCTCGGCTGTGATCACTATTTCAACTCTACCGACTGCTCATTTTATATTCAATCAAAATGGCACCTGCGCTCCTGCTACTGTTCAATATGCTAACCAAAGCAGTGCTAATACAACTTCTGTCAATTGGATATTCCCGGGTGGAACGCCTTGGACATCGACCCAATCAAATCCACTGGTGACGTACAATAGTGCGGGCACCTATAGTGCAACACTGATAGCACATTCTGCAGCCGGTTCTGATACGTTTACGCTGTCTCAGATTGTAACCATCGGAGAACCGACAGTAGCTTCATTCCTGATTTCATCTAATGGCCAGACCGTAGACTTTGAAAATCAATCTACAGGTGGTGATACTTATTTATGGCTTTTTGGTGATGGCCAGACAAGCACAGAGACAAATCCAACTCATACATATTCATCATTTGGAACATATACGATCAGTCTTATTTCTACAAATGACTGTAATGAAGACACCATGACAATTGAAATAGTGCTTTCTACTATTCCGAATGCATTTTTCAGTTATGACTTACATTCCGGATGTGCGCCGATGAATGTTCAGTTCTTTGATCAATCTCAGAATAATCCTACGGCATGGTTGTGGACATTTGACGGTGGTGATCCTGCAACCTCTCCTCAACAAAACCCTGTCGTCACTTATAATGTGCCCGGTAATTATACTGTAACGCTGAGAGTTGAAAATAGCCAGGGTGCTGATGTGTTAATTCTCATGGATCTGATCAATGTAGCAGGGGCGCCCGATGCAACATTTGATCATGTCGTCAATGGTAATCTTGTGACGCTTTTTTATCCGGGCATGGACTATGATAGCATAAGATGGGATTTTGGAGATGGTAGAACAGATACATCATTAAATCCTACTGTTGACTATTCTAATTCCGCTCAATACATCATTTCACTAGTCGTCTATAATGCTTGTGGAGTAGATACACAATCTGTGACTGTAAATATTGAAGGTTCAGCAACAAATGATCCTTCTCAGAATGAATCTCATTGGCAGATAAGACCTAATCCATTTGGAGATAAATTTGCTATCTATGGCGAACCTCTTAAAAATGGATCGATGATCATTTCGTTATTGGATATCAATGGAAAATTGATTTCTAAGCAAGACTGGAATTACTCATCAGGATCCTCAATCATTGATCTGAGGGCTGATCAATTGCCTTCAGGGATTATACTTGTACAATTGCAGGATGGAAATGCCCCTGTCATTTTGAAAGCGGTACATCAATAAGTAATTTGTGGTTGGAGAAAACTCCAATCACGGCAGTCAAATAAAAAAATCCCTGGTTGTTGAATTACTATCAGGGATTTTTTATTTCACGTATTGTGGTTGGAGAAAACTCCAACCCGGCAGGGTTTATTAACCACCCTTCTGCTTGGTTTGCTTGTACCCGGACTTTATTAGAAAATCAATCACTTTACGGACATGGTCGCCCTGGATGATGAGTTCACCATCTTTGAAACTACCGCCTGCAGAGCACATGGATTTTAATTTTGAAAGTAATTCTAACGAAGCTTTTTCATGCCCAATATGTCCTTCAATGAGTGTGACTTGCTTGCCACCTCTGTGTTTTTTATCTCTTGAGACATAAAGCTTCATCTGCGCTTTAGCCTGAGGTGTAAGCAGATTTTTCTCTTCACTTTTTTCCTGTTGCAATTCTGCAGGATCCGGAACATAGGGCTCCATATCCGGGAAAAGATCCTTTAATTTCTGGAGGTCTTTGAGAGGGTCTGTCATCGTAACCGCAAATTAATTAGCCTTCTGTTGAAGATGTGATTATGTAAGCAGGTGCAAGATAAGCAGGCTTAATAGTTTGGTATCTTTCGGCAATATATGGCACAATTACTTTCTTCTAAAGCAACACGTTTATTCCTTGTCCTGGGTGGATTCTTTATAGCAAATGCCTTGCTGGCTGAATTTATTGGCATCAAGATATTTTCACTGGAAAAGGTGTTTGGCTATGCGCCTCTGTCGATGACTATTTTTGGTGTAGGGGATTTAGGCTTTAATCTGACAGCAGGAGTCCTGCTTTGGCCTGTAGTATTTATCATGACGGACATCATCAATGAATATTATGGTAAGAAAGGTGTCCGGTTTCTTTCCTGGCTCGCGGTGATCCTTATTGTTTATGCTTTCCTGATAGCCTTCTTTGCAATTAAAACGCCCCCTAACGAATGGTGGCAGCATACAAGCGGTCTTCGGGATGACCCCTCCAAAAGCCTTCCGGATATGAACCTGGCCTTTACACGGATATTCGGACAAGGGTTGTGGATTATTATTGGTTCGGTTGTGGCCTTTCTTCTCGGGCAATTGATCGATGTGATCGTCTTTCATAAAATCAGAAAAATAACCGGGGAGAAAAAGATGTGGCTCAGATCTACGGGTTCGACTCTTGTTTCCCAACTTGTTGACAGTTTTGTAGTTCTGATTATAGCCTTCTATATTGCGTCGAACTGGGACCTTGGACGTGTTCTCGCTATCGCTACGGTCAATTACATGTATAAGTTTACCATGGCGATTCTGATGACTCCTGTGATCTATGGGGTTCATGGCATGATTGAGCGCTATTTAGGCGAAGAAGAAGCGTTTGAGTTGAAATTGAATGCGTCGAGCCAGTAGTTGATAAAATTGCTCTAATCCGTCCTTCCAAAATTGTATCCGCGTAATTTTCTGAATGAGGCTTTTCCGCCTATCAGAATGTGCTGTTATGACCTCGTGGCACGACTAGTCGTGCCACGAGGTCATAACTCCTTGATAATACAGGTAGTTATAAGTGGAACTATGGTACATTATTTTAGCCAAAACTGAACCTACAATTGATATGAAACTTA
>JBDUAU010000547.1:0-2291 GCA_040004485.1 Saprospiraceae bacterium | reverse complement strand
GGTATCAATGCTTGATGGAAATTCGAGCTGTATCCGATCCAGTCCTTTTGTGATCGGGTGATCTGAAGTCGATGTGATCAACGGATAATAATACCATGGATATAATTCTGTCTGCACCTTATCACCCTGCATCCCAACCACCATTGGAATCCGAGTGCACTGCAGATCAAGTACCAGATTAGGATTTACTCTTGCACCATATTTGAAGAAAAGAGGATCAAGTCCTAGTTCATACGGTGGAGGAATATAATATTTATTGATGTTAATGCTGTCCAATGAAACATTCAACGGATCGATGAGGAACATGATATTTCCTCCGTGCATCACATATTGATCCAACATAAACAATTGGATCTCTGAAAATTTCTCCTTTGGCTTTGCAATAATAAGGGCACGAATATCCTGTGGAATCTCAACCACACTATCCAGGTTGATTCGGTTGATCACATATTCATTCTGCAGTTCTTTTTCTATGGAAGCCGTTTGTTGATGAGTTAACTCACCCTGCCCCATTGAAAATGCAATTAGCTCCTGACTCTTTCTTTTTATTTTTTGAATACCATCAGCGATTTTATATTCTAATAAACTGATGCTATTGTTGATGATTACATCTTTGTCAGCTCCCGGGATATCATCCTGCAGCAAGGGCACAGGAATGCTACGGCTTCCATAATTGATGATGGCAAAGGGATATATTTCCTGTGTAGATTCACTGGAGGCATCGCTCACTCTTAATTGTGTCGGAATAAGTCCAGCAGCAGTCAATTGTTTTCGACGGGCATTGATTTCATCTACTGTTCCAACATTGGGATTGTCGAAATTGTATTGAATGTCCGGATTTACTTGTGCGAATCGTCTGAGAATATCTTCTGTCGATTCTTGTAATCGTTTAAATCCTGCAGGAAATTTTCCGGCTAAAAGAACTTTTATATAGATCCGATCATCGAGACTCTTGAGTAATTGTTTCGTCGCTGGGGCCAATGTAAATCTCCTTTCTTCAGTAGCATCAATCGACACATAAAGCCACTGGCTCAGGACATAAACAAAAATCAAAATCCCACTGATCAAAAGTGCAGTAGTGGAGACTTTTCGGTGTGCGGATGATAAGTGGTTTTTGCTCATCCGTTAGTTCCGTTTTGAAATAGCTGCCCATGTCCATGCAAGACAAAGCCCGATGAGACAAATAAAATAAGCAAGATCTCTGGTGTCAACGATCCCTCTGCTGATAGAATGGTAATGATAGTCTATACCCAATGATTCGATGATGCTATCAAGACTTCCCTGAAAAGAAGCAAGCTTGCTGATAAAATAAAAACCATAATACAATACAAAACAAAAGAAAACTGCTCCGACAAAAGCCACAATCTGATTAGATGTCTGCGAGGATGCAAATATTCCTATGGCACAAAACACTGCCCCTAATAAAAATAAGCCTAAGTAAGAAGCGGCTATCTGTCCAAGATCAATATTCCCCTTTGGTGAACCCAGGTAATAAACGGATACAACATATATGATTGTTGGGGCTATTGCAATAGCAAGCCAGGTGAGTGTAGCAAGATATTTTCCCGCCACGATCTGAAATGATGTAATAGGCCTGGTCAATAATACTTCCAGCGTAGCTGATTGCTTCTCTTCGGCAAAACTCCTCATCGTAAATGCAGGAATAAGAAATATAAATATCATAGGCGCAATAGCAAATAGTGTATCTACACTTGCAAAAGGAGACAGCAGGATACTGAAATCAGGAAATACCCACAGAATAAGGCTGAGCACAACGAGTAATAGTCCAACGGTGATGTAAGCGATCATCGAACTGAAATAACTTCCGAGCTCACGGAGATATACTGCTCTCATGATGCTTGTGTCAGTTGTTGGAATATATTTTCAACACTCTCTTGTAGCGTTGACATCTCTATGATCTTTAATCCTTTTTTTACAGCAAAATCAAAAATAGCTTCATTGAGATTGTTTTCTTTCCCGGTGATGATATAGCTCGAACTATTGATTTCTTCATGTGATATGTATCCATCAATTTCTCTCAGTGTGATATCGACTACATGTCTTGAAAAAATGACTTTGACTTTGTAGGCATGGGTAAGGTTCTGACTCAACAACCTGATGTTTCCATCAGCTACAATCTTTCCTTTGTTGATGATGATCACTCTGTCACACAAGGCCTGAACTTCCTGCATAATATGTGTCGAGAGAAGTATTGTTTTTTCTTTACCTAAGTCCTTGATGAGCTGCCTTATTTCAATTATCTGCCGCGGATCAAGCCCGTTTGTCGGCTC
>JBDUAU010000488.1:0-2292 GCA_040004485.1 Saprospiraceae bacterium | reverse complement strand
ACATTGTGCTGATGATATTCAGTTTCTGAAGGAGAGACAGGAGCAAGAGGAATCGAAGAAACCGCAACAGGAGAGAAGTACGATGGATCTTGTCACGAAATTGCATTTTGTAGTGGACAATGAATTTCAGCGTTTGAAATATGAAGAAGCCATTGATATCTTAAAAAATAGTACACCAAATAAAAAAGGGAAATTTCAATATCCGATAGAAGGGTGGGGTACAGATCTGCAATCAGAGCATGAGCGTTATCTCGTTGAAAAACATTTTCAAAAACCTGTCATCCTGACTAATTATCCGAAAGAGATCAAAGCATTTTATATGCGTGTTGATGATGATGGTCGTACAGTCTCCGCTATGGATATTTTATTTCCATCGATTGGTGAGATTGTTGGTGGTTCACAACGTGAGGAGCGACTCGATGTCCTTACGCAGCGAATGGAAGAAATGAATATCCCGTTACATGAGATGGATTGGTACCTTGATACGAGAAGATTTGGTACTTGTCCGCATGCAGGATTCGGATTAGGCTTTGAAAGACTTGTCTTGTTTGTAACAGGTATGACGAATATCAGAGATGTGATTCCATTTCCAAGGACGCCTGGGAATGCGGAGTTCTAAAGATCTGGTGATCAGGTGATCAGGTGATGAAGTGATCTAATTTGCGTTAATCAGCTGAATTTGCGGCTAAAAAATATGAACACAGATTTTCATGATTATCATGATTTTTCATCGTTGATTTCGAGTACATTAAACGATAATATTTTTTTTGAAATATTTCTGCGTCATCTGCGGTGGATTGGTTTTTGATTTAAAACAAAGTTTTCGGATCGATCCTTATAAATTCCTGCCACGATATTCCATCAGAACTGACAGTCAGTACTTTATCAGGATGATGTGCTTTGATAAAAGCATTAATTCCTGATCTGCGATGTTTGAAAGCTGTGGTAAGTTCTATTCCGATCGTTTTATTTCCATCTGTTATTACAAAATCTACTTCATCATTGACATGTCTCCAGTAATTCAGCGTGAAGTGATTTTTAATGCTTGCATTCAGGAGATGAGCGCCTACACTCGATTCTACCCATCGACCCCATTTTGCGGGATCATTGTAAATAGTTGAAAAGTTTTCGGATTGGGTAGCTGTCATCAGAGCTGTATTATGCACCTGGAATTTTGGAATTGAACCTCGTTGTCTGACTTTTCCATGGCTGTATTTTTCCAGTCCGGCCAGTAGTCCCGCGGTATCCAATAGATTCAGGTAATGTGATAATGTCGTTGTATTGCCCGCATCCTGCAACTGGCCTAATATTTTATTGAAGGATAAGATTTGACCAGAATATTGGCTGCCCAGGTCAAAAAGTCTCCTCATGAGAGCGGGCTTATCGACCCTGGTCAATTGCATAATATCCATGGAGATACTCGTTTCAATCAGGGAATCACGAACGTAATTTTTCCATCGGTTTTCATCCTGAATCAGGGATGTAGATCCCGGATAGCCTCCAAACCATACATATTCTTCCGGACTAAATCCGAATGCAGCATTCATCTCAGAAAATGTCCAATGGCTTAGATAAATGGATTCAAATCTTCCGGTGAGTGATTCAGTTAATCCCTGTTGTAAAAGCAGTCGTGAAGAGCCCAACAGGATTACCTTAAGATTGACATCATTTCTTGTATCGGCATCCCATTCTCTTTTGACCTGCTCGCTCCAGTTTTTGATTTTTTGAATTTCATCAATAATGAGGATGGCTTCACGAGATTTTTCTGTTTGTAATTTTATACGAGCAGTTTGCCATTGAAGACTGATCCAGGACTCGTCATCAATAGCTATAGCATCAGCAGAAGAAAATTGAACTGGCAGAGTCGTTCTTTTTGTAAACTGAGTCACCAGTGTTGTCTTTCCAACCTGCCTTGGACCGTTTACAACCTGGATGAATTTCCTTGGTTCCAGATTCATCCGTTGTTTCAGGACATCCAGTTCATGCCGTATTAATTTGGTGCCGTTACTCATTTAGTATTGAAATTATTCTGTGCGTAAAATTACTTATTATATTGAGTAAAATAACTCATCTTATTGAGTAAAATTTATAGTAAAACAAATTTATTTTATAATATTCTTAAAATCAATTAATTATATCAACATCTTTTTGATACCAATTCTTCAAAATCCCTATTTTTCAGAGATCAAAACATGATTTGAATGGTCTATAGGCATAAAAGCCCTAAAATCCTTTATAACTTGACCTGGAAAGCTGATCAGACTTAACGAGGACATATGTTGACCTTCCATA
>JBDUAU010000245.1:0-2292 GCA_040004485.1 Saprospiraceae bacterium | reverse complement strand
GGTTCGAAAACCAAGGTGATTTCCTTCCCTATTTCTTCGCAAAATCGTCTTAACCGTGAGCTTACTCTTGCTCCAAAAGAAGTCATATCAATTGAATGGTCATCCGGGTGATATGGAATTTTAAAACCACCCCCCAGATCAACATGATCAATAGTGGATGACCAGATCCGCGCAACAGTTAATAGGTATTCATATGCATCATCAAAACTTGCAGAGTCACTGATATCAGATCCCAGATGCATGTGAACACCAGTGATCTTCAGGGAAAGCCTTTTGGTAAGGGCAATTATTTCTTTTACCTGAGCAGAGAGGATTCCAAATTTGGATCCTTCCGCACCGACCTGTAATTTTGTGTGCCCACCTGCACGAATACCGGGATTGAATCTAAGTGTAACTGCTGTTCCCGGATATTTTTGATCGAGCCATTCAAGTACGTAAGGCTGATCAGCATGCACATGAACACCATGCTCAATAGCAAACGCATATTCATCAGTGATAACTCCGCTAGGCGTAAAGCTTATTACCGAAGCCGGGATACCCGCTTTCAGAGCCATCATAATCTCTCCGGGAGAAACGGTATCTATCCCGCATCCCTGGTTGTAAATATGTCGCAGGATCGAAATTGTATTCTGTGCTTTACTCGCATACCTGATTTCAAGCCTGGGTACGTCAAAAGCAGTCTTAAGTTTTTGGATCTGCTCATCAATAACGTTTGTATCATAAACGAATAAAGGCAGTCCATACCTTTGAGCCAGAGAAAGAAGGAAATCAGGAGAAATAGTCGTCGTCATGCGGGCGCAATGCTAATAATTATCACGGAGGTATGCGAATAAATGTTCCATGGATAATTTCAAAGAGGCATTATCACCCGGAAAATCATTGTTCATCCAGGAAAAAAGTAAGGCATGACCTGATTTAGGAACCAGGATGCCTGTCAAACAATATATATTTTTGAGTGTTCCTGATTTTGCAAAAATATATGGCCGCCCGTTTTTGTTTTTATAATCCTCACTTAGCGTACCTGACGCACCACCTGAGGGGAAAATAGATTTCACATACTCTAATCCCTTTTGCTTTATGATCTGGCGCATCACATATACAAGTGATCTGGGCGTCATCAGATTATATCTCGAAAGTCCGGAACCATCCATCCATTGAATACTATCGGGGAGATCATCCAATGGCCCGGTCAGAACTTTTTCGATAATATCTCCTTCATTCATTTGATTGGTTTGCTCCATTGAACAGGCTAAGAGTAATTGTTCTGCAACGAAATTGTCACTTTCCTGCATCATTAATTTTAAAAGCGAATCTCTGTCAGATCCCTTTATTTGAGTTGCATTACCGACTAGTGGGATATCTTTCCATAAAATATCTTTTCCGAGGGCTTCTGACCACATAAGTCTTTCATCATTTTCAAAAAAAGAAACAGGAATGGTGACATGAGCTTGCTTTAGGACAGGATTGTAATGATAGAAATACGCATTGCCCCAGTCGTTCCTCCCTTTGCTTTCGGTCGTATCCTTTTTTATGCTCAAGATCTGATTGAAGTATTGGGGTGAGACAGAAATTGTATCCTGATTTCGATCGATCCAAAGCCTGTTACCATATATGGGAAAAGGAGTCCTCTCACACTGAAAACTATATGGATAATCATCCCAGGCCCAACCGTCACCATACCGTGTCGTTTTAAACTGAGCATCTGAAAAGATGATTTTTTTATCCGATGACTTCAGGAAATCAATTAATGTGGATGATGCTTTAATGTCTGGGTACAATGTCCCGGGATCTCCTCCTCCCCAGACGATCATAGTATCTCCTTTATTTTTGTAATATGCCGAAGGAATCTGGTCATCCAGGTAACGCAAAGCGGCATACATGGTCAGAATTTTTGTACATGATGCAGGGGTAAAATAATTGTCATCACGATAATTGAACACCCAGTTACCTTTATCAAGATCATAAATGGATAATCCTGTATGATGTCGTGATAAAAGGTCAATATTATCCCAGATCCGGCTTAGAGAATTGTCTTGTGATTGTACATATTGTCTGGACGAGGTACAGGATATTGCCAGCAAGCAAACAAAAAAGAACATTAATACTGATATCCTTGTTTTCATTCGGGCACTAAGTAAATCAATCAATCTGGAATTTTTAAGGCCCGAGTCCTAATAAGAAGTAAATAAGGTGGTACCACGACGCCGTTCGTCCTTATATAATAGTAGGGGAACGGTTTTTTTATGGCAAAAACACTCAAAGTTGTTAATTTTCAGGAAAAGCTGGATATTC
>JBDUAU010000302.1:0-2296 GCA_040004485.1 Saprospiraceae bacterium | reverse complement strand
AGAAAAATCCAAAATATATATCACCATTACAAACCAACAAGGTGATATCGTTCGCAAACTCTCAATGCCTGCCGATAAGCAGGGCTTGCAGCGAGTGGAATGGGACATGAGAACTACTTCAAAAGATCCTATCCAACTGAGCGGTTCCGATTTTTACAATCCGTTTGAAGGAAGAGAGGAAGGTCCTTTGGTTTCGCCCGGTGTATATAGTGTTTCTTTATCAAGATGGAAAGATGGTTCAATGACGACTTTAGGCGGACCTGTTTCTTTCAAAGTCAAACCACTCGGAAATATTGTCCTTCCACCTAAAGACATGAATGCGGTTGTTGCTTTTAAACGTGAAGCAGAAAACCTCAGTAGAATTCAACAATCAGTCTCACGTGCGATCAGCTCCGCAAATTCAGAATTGAATTATATCAGAAGAGCTATTTCTGTCATGGAGCAGCCTGAAGAATCCTGGTTGAAAGAGGTCATCAGTATCGAACAAAAACTCGATACACTCCAACGAGAACTTTCAGGTGATCCGATCAAAGTGCAACTTGATATGAATCCCACACCTTCAGTAGCTGATCGTATAGGACGTGTGGTGGGGGAGAATAAATACAGCAGTGCTGAACCAACAGGAACACATCAGCAGAGTTTAAAAATAGCAAAGGATGAATTGTCAGGCATTGTCAGCAGTCTCAAAGATATTTTGGACAAAGATCTTGCACAATTGAGAATCAAGCTTCAAAAAGCCGGGGCTCCGTATACGCCAAACGTCATTCCGATATTTAGTGGACAATAACGTAATGAGAATATAATTAATTTGAATTTTCAATTGATATTCGTAACCATTCCTGGTATCGTTATGTTTCCTTTGATGAAATAATAATTATAAATGCAAAAAATCGGAATTGCATTATCAGGTGGAGGCACAAGGGGTGTCGTGCATATAGGCGTCTTACAGGCACTTGAAGAGAATGGGATATTCCCTACGATCATTTCAGGTTGCAGTGCCGGTAGCATCGTAGGTTCGATGTATGCACAAGGGTATAGCCCTGCTGAGATCATGGCCATTGCAAGTGAAAGATCACTTCTTTGGATGTTCTCGTTAAGACTACCCACTAAAGGATTTGTGCGCCATAATTTTCTTCGAAAAATGCTGAAGCGATATATTCCTATCAACACTTTTGAGGAACTAAAGAAACCTCTTTACGTTGCTGTATCAAATCTCAATTCCGGCAAAACAGAAATTAAAAGTACTGGACCGCTACATGACGTCATCGTAGCTTCATGTTCAATTCCCATTTTGTATGAACCCATTCTGATGGACAATAGTTGGTACGTAGATGGTGGTTTGTTGATGAATTTACCTGTTTCACCAATAAGAGATAAAGCCTCCTACATCATAGCTGTTAATCTGATCCCCCGAAAAGAATTACTATCAGAAAAAGTAAATACCATCGCCGGAGTGGCCGCAAGAACCTTTAATCTGGCAGCCATCAATACAATAGAACCTGAATTGAAATATTGCGATCTTCTCATTGAGCCATTGGATTTATATCATTATAGTCGTTTCAATTTCACAAACATTAAAGAAATGTATGAGATTGGATACAACGAAGCTATGCGTATGATGCCATTGCTGAAAGAAGAACTTAAAGCTTTGGATGAAGCGGCTTCAGGACATAAACTTAATTAAGAAACACACCCCATTCCTCCGTATTTAATATCTGAAGGTCGATATCTTCTTTAAGCGTGGTGGCCAATGAAACACCGACATACCTGGGATAGATCGGAAATGTTTTATGCTTTCTGTCCACAAGTACCGCTACCTCAACTTTCTTTGGCAGGATATCTAAAAAAGCTTTGCAGGCATAAAATATGGTCCTGCCTGTATTGGCTACATCATCAATGACAATGATCGTTTTTCCTTTCAGAGATTCCGCCGGAGTATCCATTTCTACCGGAGTAGAGAGAGGACTTGCAGGATTCAACCTGATCTGAACAAGTTGAATTTTGATATCGCTGATCCGATTTAATTCTGATTGCAAAAGCCGTGCAAAGCCAATACCGTTATTGTTAATTCCTGCCAGAACGATCGTTTTTTCTTCGAAATTATTTTCAAGAATTTCATAAGCCAATCGGATGATCTTCTGTTGGATCTGCGGTTTATCGAGAATTTTCATTTATGCCGGATTAAAGAGAAATAATTGCATTTAAAACGCCAATTGCACCTTAGGATTGTTTGGCTAAAGTAGCCAGAGTAAGGGAAAATTACTAATCTTTGTTTATAGCTTATTTTTGACACTTA
>JBDUAU010000331.1:0-2303 GCA_040004485.1 Saprospiraceae bacterium | reverse complement strand
ATCATGCACGCCACCTCATCCTTGATCTGAGGGATAATCCCGGAGGATATCTCAGAGAAGCTGTAAATATCCTTTCCCAGATATTTAAAGATGAAGGAAAACTCCTGGTGTATACGCAGGGAAAAAATCAGGAACGAATCGATTATAAGAGTACCGGAAAAGTATTTTTTCCGATTGAAAATGTATGTGTACTCATCAATGGAAATTCAGCATCAGCCAGTGAAATCATAGCGGGATGCTTGCAGGATCAGGATCGTGCGGTAGTGCTGGGCACAAGATCTTATGGGAAGGGATTGGTGCAGGAACAATTTGATCTTTCGAATGGCGGCACATTACGTATGACAGTTTCAAAATATTATACACCTTCAGGAAGATCGATCCAGAAAGCCTATGATACTGAATCTGTCATTGATACCGCGCAGGTATTCAAAACACCATCTGGCAGGCCTGTTCATGCAGGCGGAGGAATCATGCCCGATATCACGATAGAAGATGGCATCCATTGGGATGATTTTGCGATCAAAACCTGGATGGATATTATCTCTGAATATGCCATCCGCTATGATCTGATGAACTATGGAGGTCAACTATTGAAAATGGATTCGATAGAATCTGTCATTAAGAATTTACCATCACATGCTTCAATGATGAATGATCTTTCCGCATTAGCTAAAGTAAGAGCGAAGGAAAAATTCAACGCACTCAATGATTATTTTCTTGCTCACCAGGATATCATATACAGGATCACTGATGCTACTATAGTGGCGTACCGGACAGGTGAAGAAGGTTGGTACAGAGCATTCAACCTGGAAGATCCTCTCGTAAAAAAGGCGAATGAGATCGTGAAAGAAGATTTGCAAAAAACACTGGCGCAACATTAATTCTGTCCTAAGAAATCCAATTCCCCATTTTGCCCCTAACCCCTATACTTCGACTTACTTAACTCATCCTTTTGCTGCAGCTCAGCATCCAGGGGAAAAGAGTAATCTTCATCTTTTAGTTCTGCCGTAAAAAATCCAATTCCCCGCTTTCATCATAGCGAGCGATGACGGAGGGCAAGCCTGTGATATCCTTTTCAGTAAATGCGGGGACGGCGTAATCCACAAGGCTTATGATCTGTGAACTGATGCTTCCGAACTTAGATGGCGATGGTTCTCCGGAACGATTGGCTGAAGTGGAGACTAATGGACGTTGATAGGCTGCTATCAAATCGTGGCAAAATCCTGATTTGACTATCCTGACGGCTAAGCTTCCATCTTTAGCTGCCAGGTGCTGATATTCTTTTTTCGCCTGAGGATAAATAATGGTAAGCGGACGTTCTTGAAAATGCAGAAGAGTATCAATCCTGGGATGCACTGAAGTAACAACTGAATAGAGTTGCTCGAGGTCCGAGACAAGGACAATTAACGGCTTTTGACTTTCCCGGCCTTTAATATCGTATACTTTTTCAATAGCCCTTTGGATAGTGGCATCGCAGCCGATTCCCCAGATGGTGTCTGCCGGATAAAGCAGGACTCCGCCCTGCTTGAGGGTGAAAATACCCTGATCGATAACCTTTTGGATATGGTCGTAGTGCATGAAGATGATAAATACGATAATTTAGCCTGATGTAAAGAATACGTCATCTTCTTTTAGGGGTGAGACGTATAAAACTGAGAAATAAACGTTAAAAATAGACGCGAATTACCTATCGGGCGTATCTTTTCATTCATATGCATTCACCTCATTCTCATATCATGCTTCGTACCCTCATTTGTTTAGGCTTATTTATGAGTTTGGGAAGTGTCCTCAATGCACGGCATATCGTCGGTGGGGAGATTTATTATGATTGTATGGGCCCCGGAAATATGCCCGATACCCGCAATTACAGGCTGACCATGAAGGTGTACAGAGATTGTGCCGGCAATGGTGCAGAATTTGATAATCCTGCCCAGATTGGTCTATATTCCTTTATCAACGGAACATATGCATTTGTCAGGGATTTTCCGAATATCCGACATGGAGCTGTAGAATCATTAGAGTTTGTTGAGAATCCTTGTCTCATTTTGCCTCCAAATGTTTGTGTCGAGCAAACTTCCTATATCATAGATCTTACCAACATGCCCATCATCGCCGGTTCGTATATAGTCTCCTGGCAAAGATGTTGCAGAAATAATACGATCAATAATATTATTGCTCCAAATAACACTGGTGCAACTTATACCATTGAAATCACAGAAGAAGCTCAGCGCACGTGTAATAGCGGACCTCGATTTACCAATTTTCCACCCATCGGCATATGTGTCAATGACCCGATCAATTTT
>JBDUAU010000023.1:0-2306 GCA_040004485.1 Saprospiraceae bacterium | reverse complement strand
ACCGATTAGACCAAAGAGATTCGGAACACCAGGTTTACTGCTGAAATCATCCATTTCGTTATTAAGAAAATAGCCACCTTCAGGAACCCAGAGTTTGCATCCAAAATTATCATTCAGTGTAGTAGTTACAGATGCGGCATTGCCTTCGCTATCAACTATCGAAATATGTGTTGTCTCGAAATGGTCTTTTGAAAATTTGTAAAGCGCAGAATCGATGGTGCCACTTGAAGAAGCATGATGCGGGTTGAAATCGCTGAAACGATCAGCGATATATGCAGGGGAGAGAAGGCTATCCACCGGAACCCTAAAAAAATCCTCATCTCCCAGATATAAAGCTCTGTCAGCATAGGCCCTTCTTTCTGCTTCAATGATGAGATGTATATTTCCAGGATCACGATATCCCAGGCTATCCACAAGCTTATGTTCAATCATTTTTAAAATCTGCCCCATCACAATACCGCCACTTGATGGTAAACCCATGGAATAGATATCATATCCACGCCATAGAATATGAATTGGTTTTCTCCAGATAGCTTTATAAGCAAGTAAATCGTTTTTTGTGATGAGACCGTGTTTAGCTTTTGAAAACCGTTCAAGTATATCAGCATTCGTTCCATCGTAAAAACCTGCACTTCCTTTTGAAGCAATCAGACGAAGTGTTGTACCGAGTTCTTTTTGAATTAACATATCACCTTCCTCCCATTTTTCCTTTGAGAGAAATGGCATATCAGGCGGATTCAAACGACTGAATTCATCTTTAAATTCATTGAATCTTTCAGCTTCAGGTTTGGTGATTTTAAATCCTTTTTCAGCGAGGCGGATCGAGGGTTCAATCAGTACTGACCATGGAAGTTTACCAAGTGATCGGTGGGTTTCCTCTAAGCCTGCTACTGTACCAGGAATACCTGTTGCAAGAATGCCCTCCCTGTTCAATCCTTTTATAACATTCCCTTTACTATCGAGAAACATATTTTTGGAGGAAGCAGATGGAGCGCGTTCACGATAATCTAACGAAACAATATCGCCATCAGCTTTGTGATACACTAGAAACCCACCACCACCTATATTCCCAGCTTTTGGATAAACTACTGCAAGAGCAAATTGAACAGCAATGGCTGCATCAGCCGCATTTCCTCCTTCCTTAAGTATATTCAATCCCACCTCTGTTGCCAAAGGATGAACGGTGACGACCATTCCATTCTTTCCGGTAGCAGACTTATGAATATCATAAAGCGAAGTACCCTGGGACTGTGTACAATTGATACCGATAACAGAAATGCAAACAAGGAGTAATAGTGTTGCCTTTTTATTTCTCATGAGGCATATTTAAATTAAACTGGTGTAGAAACCAAAAAGCAAGGTCCTTTATTATTCGTTTTGTATTATTGAAATCGTACAGCCGCCATCCCTTCAGCATAATCCCTCAAATCAATTGATCCTTCGGGCGGATAGAAGGCCAATTTTTGCTGATCATCTATGAAACCGATTCCATCCTTAAATGCAGCACGAGCTAATCCTTCTTTGTAATCCCATGCGAGACCAAAAACATCACTGATCTTTTCTGTTCCGTTCTCGTCCATATATCCCCAAAAATCTCCTTTACTGAAGGCTGCGAGCCCATCAGAAAATTTATTGATCTGATTATACGCTATTGATGACAATGGCTTTCCCCGGGCGTTGAGAACGATATAACCCTCTTTTGTTTTTCCTGCCCATAAATAATCTTCCAGATAAATAATATTTGAAAAGGAGGAAGGCTGTGTTAAGGTATGGTTTGACAGATCGAACAAATACATTATTTCTTTTTCTCTGACAGCGATTATATGTCCATCACTGTCGACCATAGTACATTCAGGAAGTTTTGCTAATTCATTTCCTGTCATATCATATGCTATTGCCGTATCATCTTTATGACAAAGTATAATATTTTGTTTTCCGGCTATTTTAATGCAATCGAATTCAGGTCTGAGGATGTAAGAACCATGCAAATCAATGACCCCGAGTTTTTCCTGGTATTCGACTATGCAGATTTCATTCTTAAAATTCCAACCCCTGGTGTATACCGGCTGGATCACCATCTTACCGGTTGAATCAATATAGCCAAATGCATCTCCGACTTTTACCCGGGCACGGCCCTCAGAATAATCATCTTCGGCAGACCATCCTTCTGCATTCATTGTTTTGCCTTGCTGATCAATAAATACCGCCGGCTTGTCAAATGGCAGAACTCTTGCTTTTTTTTCATGAAACGCCCAGGCAGATCTGAACGCGGCCCTCGGGCAATATCGATCGGCCGTCGAGCAAGC